>PMHC01000091.1 GCA_003156495.1 Acidobacteriaceae bacterium | reverse complement strand
GGTCGATGAATCCTGGGCCACCGGCTCGCAGTTGGGCGAAGCGGTTCTGGAACTGCTGCACGACGGCCGGCTCTTCACGCAGCGCAATCTGGCAGAAACTTATGAAAAACGCCGGCGCGCAAGCGGGGTTGAACGCGGCGCGCGCCAGGCCAAGAACGCCCGCAATGGTTTTCACGGTGGATTTGTGCGCGGCATGATCGGCATGGGATTGGCGGGACTAACGCGCGGCATTCTCTCGCTGCCGGCGCATATTCCGCCCGCGCCGAAACAGATTCGCCCCTTCTCCGCGACCATCGCCGGCGGCTTGTCGGCGCAAGAGGCGGCCAGCGGTTCCATCGATCCTCACCGTCCGCTACACGACGCGCTGATGAGCTTGCGCGGCTGGCCCGAGATCGCCTTCGACGGCAAACTGCTCATCACCCACCAGGACGCGCTGCTGATGGGCGGCAAGGTACAGGCCGCTCCGGGCTTCGCCGATCATGTAATTTTTTTGGACAGAAAACGCTGCGTTCCCTGCGAAGAAAAAACCTGCATCGCGATGTGCTCGGGCCAGGCCATCACGCTCGGCGCCGACGGCGCGCCCGACTTCGAACGCGAAAAATGCGTTCACTGCGGCGCCTGCCTGTGGAATTGCGCGCACTCGCCCGACGGCGAACGCTCAAGCATCGAGTTCCAGGCCGGCTCGGGCGGATTGCATTCGGGAGAGAATTAAAAAGCAGCTTTCAGCTTCTAGCTTTTAGCTACTAGCTCAAAACCGCTGGGCGTCAATTTAAACTTGGATGGTGCATGATGTCGTCGTTAATCGTGCACAATTGTTATGCGAAGAATTTTCTAAAATGCTCGGGACTTTGAATCCTCGAGCGCTCCTGCGGCAAATCAAGCTAAAAGCTAGGAGCTAAAAGCTAGGAGCTACGAATGCCTCATGCATTGCAAATTGTTGTCTGTGCCGGGATCGTTCCCGACCCATTACAAACTTTAGAGCCGGCAACCACGCCGGCCGGCCCCGGCATCAAGAACGAAATGGTTCTGCCGGCGGTGCTGGACCCGTGGGCCGCGAGCGCGCTTTATGAAGCCGCCGAACTGGTGAAGAAAAATCCCGGCAGCAAACTCTGGCTGGTTTCACTCGGTCCCAAGGCCAAGCTACAACAGGTGATGATGACCGTGGCACAGAAGGTGGCCTTCGAGCTGGTTCCCGTTGACGGACCGATCGGCGGATTTACCGACGCGCATGCCACGGCCGCCGTTCTGGCCGAAGCCATCGCCGCCATTCCCGCGCTCGACAAAACCAGGCTGCTGATCTTCGGCGGATGGGAATCGGCGACGCGCGGCGCAGGCGTCACGCTGCAATTGATCGGCGAGCGGCTGGGCATTACCGAACAGTTCCAAGGCGTCGATCAGATCGACCTGCGCGAGGACGGATCGTTTGAAGTGCTCGAGCGCGTCGAAGGCGGCAAGCATCAGGTCTCGGTCTGCACGGCCGCGCCTGCGGTGCTGGGCTGGGCCACGGGCAACCTGGCCGAGCCGCGCAACAATCCGCAAATCGGCATGGCCAACATGCGCACCGTCATGCCCGCGCTGATGCGCGCCAAACAGGTCAAGCTCGATGCCAACACGCTCAGCTACGTTTCCGTCAGCCTGCCCAAACAGCAGCGCGAAACCCGCGTGGAAAAAGAGATGACGCCGGAGGCGATCGCCGCCGAAATCGTCGAATGGATCGGAAAAGACAACTAATAGTTGTCAGTTGTCAGTTCGAACCGTTGCTGATAACTGACAACTGATTACTGACAACTGACAAAGTTCATTGGGCATTGCAAGAAGTGTCAGGGCACGACTTCAGTCGTGCCGCAATAGCCGTAATTACGATTCGGGGCTTTAGCCCCTGAGGAACTCGGAATGGAAAAGATTCTCGTACTCGCGCACGCCGACGATAGCGGCGCATCTTTGACCAGGCATTCGCTCGAAACCGTTACCGCGGGCCAGCAATTGGCCGCCAAGCTGGGCGCTGAACTTGCCATCGGCATTGTGGGCGGCGAGGCCGCCACTCTTGCCAAAACGCTGCCCTCCACGGGAGCAAAGCTGTTAGCAATCTCTGGCGAAGCCTTCAAGCAAGCGCGCTACGCCACCGACGCGGCGGCCTGCGAGGCCTTGTCCCGCGCCGCCGCGGCAACCATCGTCCTGGCGCCGCACAGCGCGCGTTTTGCCCGCGTGATGGCCGGCGTCGCGCACAGGCTCGGCGGACTTATCGACACGCACATCGGCACAATCGGCGGCGACGCCGCGCCGCAAGCCTCGCGCTGGTTTTATCGCCAGCGCATCGAAGCGATTCTTGCGCGTTCCGCGCGGCCCTGGTTTTTGCTTGTCGATGCGGGAAGCTACGCGGCCTTTGCCGGAGAAGCCGGCGGCGCTGCCGTTGAAGCGATCACCGTCGAAACGCCGGCGGTGCGCACTACCGTCTCGGGCTTCCGCGCGCCCAAGCAGGACGAGCAGACGATTCGTCCCGACGCCAAGCTGCTCTTTGTAGCCGGCGCCGGTTGGACCAAAAAACAGCCCGACGGACAAACGCACGTCGAAGAAGCGGGCAAGCTGATTCTCGGTTTTCTGCATGGCTCGGGCGCATCGCTGGGCAGCTCGAAATCGCTCGTCGATCAGGGCAGCGAGGGCAACTCCGTTCTGCCATTTTTGACGCACTTGAATCAGGTCGGCCAAACCGGCGCCACGCCGCGCCACCCCAAAGGCCTCGCCACCTGCTGCCATGGCGAAGAGCCGCACGTCGTCGGCTGGCGCTTCATCGGCCAGCGTCGCGCCATTTCGCTCGACCCGAACTGCGGCTGGACGCGCGGCAAAGCCGACGTGGTTTACATAGCCGACGCATTCCAAGTTGTCGCCAAGCTCAACGAGCTGCTCGCAGCGAAGAAGTAGCTTTCAGCCGGGTGCTCTCAGCTTTCAGTTACTGTAGCTCCTCTTTCAACAATCAATAAGGGCGGCTCACTTTCGGACTAATCGCCGAAGGTAAGCCGCCCGCGTTCATCAGCCCCTAGTCCCTGCTTTTCTCAATGCACTTCCCCACAACCTCCGCGCAGCGCTCGAGAAATGCGCGATCTTCGGCGCCAAAGGCGGCGGCTCTGTGGCTATCGATATCGATCTCGCCAACGATGCGATCATGCGCGCGAATCGGCACCACAATCTCCGAGCGCGTTTCAAGCGAGCAGGCCAGATAGCGCGGATCGGCGTTCACATCGTCGACGACAATCGTTGCACCCTGCGCCACGGCCGCGCCGCAAATACCGCGCGAAACGGGAATGCGCACATGCTCGGTGGCCGCGCCAACAAAGGAGCCGAGCACCAGCGTTTCAGCGTCGTCGGGGTCGAGCATGTAAAAACCCACCCAGTTGTAAGCGGGCAAATCGCGAGCAATGCGCTCGACGATAAATTGCTCGAGCGCGGCCAGCCCGCGATCTTCACCGCTCCCGACACCGCGCGCAAAATTTTCGATCTCGGCCACAATCCGGTCATGCACTTCTTGGCTCATGGTTCAAGGCTAGCATTTGAAAAGGCCAATGCGCCGCGCCGCATTTTCTCAATCACACCCCGCCCGTGCACGATAGTAAACTTGGCCAAGTGAACCAGCAAAGTTTCGATGTACTGATTCTCGGCGCGGGAGCGGCGGGGCTGATGGCGGCCATCGAGGCCGGCCGTCGCGGTCGCCACGTGGCGGTGATCGAGCGCGCTGCCAGTCCCGGCAAAAAAATCGCCATCTCCGGCGGCGGGCGCTGC
>PMHC01000161.1 GCA_003156495.1 Acidobacteriaceae bacterium | reverse complement strand
ATCCATCGCGCGCCGCGGCGAAAAAACGGTCGAGAAACTCGTATTCGTGATACATCGTACTTAAATTGGCGGCAAAACGAAGCATAATATTCACTCCCCTTTATCTGCTCCAGCAATGCGTGATCGGCTCGTCGTTGCGCCGCGTCGGATACACGGTGCGCAACGATGCAAGCGTTGAATTCATTTCCTTCGCAGGGGCCCGAACCAAAGGCGGAATGATGGGAGTTCGCCCTGGCTATCTTTTAGTTCTTGCGGTTAGAGCATTTTTACCCATAGTGCATAGAATTCAGGATCGTCGAGTTGACGCGAACATCAGTGAGCGGCAACCTTCAACAAGATTCGGCACTCTACATCATTGGTAAAAATGCTCTAGTGGGGTGAGTCGTAAATTTGCATCAAAATTATTTGTCATCCTGAGCAGAGTTTGCCGCGTCTTTTGCGGTAAACGGAGTCGAAAGACCTGCGGTTGTTCTTCTTGCGAACTTCTGATTCACCACACTAGCGTAAGTGCAAAACTTCTCTTATGCTTACGCCGAATCTATAAAGAAGCCATCCATAGCTGAACCTTAGTTCGGCTATGGATGGGATGCATCCATCTTAAGTATGATGGCTAAACTAATCCTGCGGTTATCTCGCATGTGCGGCAAGTTGGTCCAGCGCCTGTTTCAAATCATCCAGCTTTTGGCCCGCCTCGGCAAGTTTGCCATCCGCTGTCAGCCGCCGGTAGTCATCAAAATCCCGTCCGGCTTGGCCGATGAGCGCATTGACGCCCGTCCCGGAAGTCGTTCCTGACGTCGCCCCTGAAGTTGTCCCGGAAGCCGCTCCTGAAGCTCCCGTCGCCGTGTTTTGCGCCGGCTCGTTTGCCGCCAGCGAGGGCGTCTGCGAGCCAAAGAGCGAACTGAGCGCGGCCTCAAAGCTCGATCCGTAGGCCAGCCTGTCTTGCAGCGCCAGCACCACCAGCCGCAGCTCGGGCATGGGGCTGTGCTGCGCCTGCAGGTAGATTGGCTCGGCGTACAGCAGCGCACGCCCGCAGGGAATCACCAGCAGGCTGCCGCGGATCACGTGCGAACCCTGCTGATTCCACAACGAGAGCTGGCCTGAAAGCTGCGCGTTCTGGTCGATGCGCGATTCGATCTGTTGCGGTCCGTCCACCAGCCGCGTCTTCGGAAAGTTGTAAACCGCGGCCGTGCCGTAGTGCGCGCCGTCGCTGCGTGCCGCAATCCACCCGATCATGTTGTTGCGGTTGATCGGCGTAAAGGGCAAAATCTCCACAAACTCCAGTCCGCCGCTTTGCTCGCCCGGCAGCGTCATCAGCACAAAGTTGGGGCGCATCGGCTGTGCCGCCTGCTCGCCGCTCTGGCCCGATCCGGTTTGCGTGGCCACGCTCCACTGGTCCTCGCGGTTATAAAAAACCTCTGGATCGGTCATATGGTAGAGGCCGTAGATTTCCGCCTGCAGGCTCAGCAGCAGCTCCGGGTAGCGCACGTGCGCGCGCAATCCGGCCGGCATCGCCGAGGCGTCTTTGAATAGCGTTGGAAAAATGCCGCGCCAGGCCGCCAGAATCGGATCGTTGGAGTCGAAGACGTACAGCGTTACCGTGCCGTCGTAGGCGTCCACTACCGCCTTTACGCTGTTGCGAATGTAATTCACCGGTTGATTGTCGAGGGCGTTCTGCGCCGAATAAGGATAGGTCGCCGAAGTGGTATAGGCGTCCACCACCCATGAAAGACGTCCGTCTTCGCCAACCACAATATATGGATCGCGATCGAAATGCAGAAACGGCGCCAGCGCCGTCACGCGGGCGATGACGTTGCGTCGCATCAGCAGACGGCTATCGGCCGTAATGTCGTCGCTGAAGGGAACCTTGGTTAGATCGCCGCGATCGAAGGCCAGCAGCAGCCGATGGAAAAATCCCCCCATCGTGATTCCGCCCGTGCCCTCGTAAGTTGACAGATTGTTGCTCTGCCCCTGCGGATAGTTGAACTCCTGCTGTTTGGTCTTCACGTAGACGTCGGTGTTGGTCATCTCGCCGAAGTAAATCTCCGGCCGCGTCACCTTCAATCCCGCGACCGAGCTCTCGACCGGCATATTTGACAGATAAAGCGTTGGCAGCCCCTCGGCCGTGAATCCATTCACCGGATTCATGGTCACGCCGTAGCCGTGCGTATAGATCAGCTTGTCGTTGATCCAGTTGTGGCTGCTTTCCGGCAGCTTGTCCACGTTCAGCTCGCGCACCGCCAGCATCACCTGCCGCGGCACGCCGGCGATCGTGTACCGGTCAATGTCGATGTCGGGAAAGTCGTNNCGTAGTAGGTGCGGATCTCCTGCGCCTGGCGCAACGTGTTTTGCAGCGCCCCCACATCCCACAGCCGTATGTTTTCAAGCGTCGCCTGGTTGTGCTCGGGGTCGGCGGCCTCGGGCGTGGTCTCGGCCGGAAACTCGCTTTGGGCAAAGCGGTCCAGCCCGTATGCCTGGCGCGTCATCGCGATGGCGTCGGCAATGTAGGGCCGTTCGCGATCCAGTTGGTTGGGCTTGACGATGAAGGTCGATACGTACCAGCCGGCAATTCCCATCACCAGATAGCAGGCGATGGCCGGAACCACGGCGGCTGCCAGCCAGTGTGCGCGCGGTTGAAAGATGCCTCCCGCAATGGCCACTACCGCGCCCAGCGCCAGCATCACGCTGACTAGCGTCATGCCGGCAATGGTGATGTGCGCGCCGGTATAGCTCACGCCGTCAAAAATCGTGTG
>PMHC01000228.1 GCA_003156495.1 Acidobacteriaceae bacterium | reverse complement strand
TGATGCAATAGCGCAGGCCGGTAGGTTCGGGACCGTCGGGAAAAACGTGTCCCAGATGGCCGCCGCAGCGGGCGCAGAGAATTTCGACGCGCCGCATTCCATGGCTCAAATCCTCATGCTCCTCGACGGCTTCAGACTCGGCAGGCAGCATAAAACTGGGCCAGCCGCAGCCGGAATCGAATTTAGCCTCGCTTGAAAACAGCCGCGCGCCGCAGCCGGCGCAGTGGTAGCTGCCGGTCTCATGATTTTCAACCAGCACGCCGGTAAAGGGCCGCTCGGTTCCCTTCCCTCGCAGCACGCTATACTGCTCGGCGGTAAGCTGTGCACGCCACTCGGCATCGGTGCGAAGAACTTTCTGGCTCAAATCGACCTCCAGAACAGCAAAAAATTCCTGCTATAGAGATGGATGCGAGCCGAGCGCATTGCGGCGCGGAATTTGTTGAGAGCCGCCGGCGGTTTCGCGCGGCTCTATTCGCCGCCACGCTCAAAGGCCTGGCTGGCGGCGGCAATGGTCTCGGCAACCTCGGCTTCGCCGTGCGCCGTAGACAAAAAAGCCGCCTCGAATTGCGAGGGTGGCAGCCAGACGCCCCGGTCGAGCATGACGCGGTGGAAGCGGCCGAAGGCGGCCGTATCCGACTTTGCCGCATCGGCATAGTTTGTGACCGGGCCGGGCGAAAAAAACCAGGTCCACATGGAGCCCACGCGGTTTGCGGTGAGCGGCTTTCCGGCGCGGGCGGCCTCGCGGGCCACGCCTTCGACAAGTGCTTTGGCCGTGGCTTCAAGTTGGGGATAGACCTCGGCTGCGTGCTGTTGCAAATAGCCGACAGTCGCGTTTCCGGCGGCCATCGCCAGCGGATTGCCGCTGAGCGTGCCAGCCTGATAGACGGGACCGAGCGGGGTGAGCAGATCCATAAAGCAGCGTTTGCCGCCAAAAAGCCCCACCGGCAGCCCGCCGCCAACAATTTTGCCCAACGTAACCAGATCGGGTTCGAGAGAGTAAAGCTGGCAGGCGCCGCCCAAAGCGATGCGGAAGCCGGTCATCACCTCGTCGACAATCAGGAGCGCTCCGTGGCGCTCGGTGATTTTGCGCAGGCCGGCCAGGTAGCCGGGAGCAGGCAAAATGCAGCCGGAGTTGCCGACGACGGGCTCGACGATGACGGCGGCGATCGCATGTGAGTGCGCGGCAAAAGCGCTCTCGACCGCGACAAGATCGTTATAAGGCAATGCGAGCGTCAGCCGCGCGATTTCTTCAGGCACGCCGGCCGAGCCGGGAATGCCGAAGGTGGCCGCGCCCGAGCCGGCCTTGACCAGCAATCCGTCGGCGTGGCCGTGGTAGCAGCCCTCGAATTTGACGATGATTTTGCGGCCGGTGGCAGCGCGCGCCAACCGTATGGCCGACATGGTCGCCTCGGTGCCAGAGCTGACGAAGCGCATTTTTTCGATAACCGGAAAACAGGCCGCGACCCGCTCGGCGAGTTCCGACTCGGCGGCGGTAGAGGCGCCAAAGCTGGACGAGTCGCGCGCCGCGCGCACAATGGCCTCCACCACGGCCGGAAAGGCGTGGCCCAGAATCATCGGTCCCCAGGAGCCGAAGTAGTCGATGTAGCGGTTGCCATCGGCGTCATAAAGATAAGCGCCCGAGGCGCGCTCGACAAAGGGCGGCGCGGCGCCGACTGCGGTAAAAGCGCGCACCGGCGAGTTGACGCCGCCGGGGAAGAGGCGCTCGGCGCGAGTCTGTAGAGCTTGGGAGCGGGTATGGTTCATAACGGTTCCAGTATACGAGCCGGAGAAGGAAAGTTGGCGCGCTTCAACTTGCGCTCTTCATTACGCGAAGCGGATCAAAAACGCATCGGGGGTAAGAATTGCGAGCTCTTTGATCGGCGGCAAATCGAGCAGATGCCGGTCGCCGGTCACGATGCAATCGGCACGCCCTTCAAACGCGCATTCCAGAACGCGATTGTCCGGCTCGTCGCGGCAGAGATTCACGCGTCGTAGCGGAGCGATCCATTCGGCGCTGCTCCAAAGGGGATCGGCATTTGCGGCGAGTTCATGCGGCGTAAAGTCGAATTTTTCGCGGAGAACCCGTTCAAGCTCCAGCCGCATCGGCTGCGAAATAAGCAACTGCATTTCTGTGGATAAAGCAAGATCGAGCACTCGCTTCGGCTTGCCTCCGTAGAGGAGCGCGGAAATATAAACGTTCGTATCGAGGACAACCCGCGGAATCATTTCGCGCTCGTGGCCAATGCTTCTTCCGCCATTTCGCGGCGGACCTCGCGTACCAACTGCACAATGTCTTCTTCGGAGTGAATGCCCAGCCGGTCGGCGGCCGGCTTCATCTTCACTCTCGCATTTTCAAAAAATCGCGCCAGTTCATACCGCCGCAACGCCTCGCGCACCAACTCGCTCATGGTGCGGTTTTCCTCTTTGGCCAGAGCTTTGGCCTGCTCGAAGAGCGGCGGCGGAAGAGTGATGGAAACGACCTTAGTGGTTCTCATATGACCAAGTATGACTAAGTAACACTCAAAAGGCAAGCATTTTTGCCTTCGTAGCAGCGACTTGAACGACTATCGGGAATGGATCAGCTTTGCCCATTGCCGCGTCCGTAAACCAGCATCAGGTTGATGGTGATCGAAAGCCCTAACAACAGACCGACTACGAAGTGAATCGCGTCTCGTCCAACGACCGATACGGGATGAGCGAAAGACCAAAGGATGAGGCCGATAGCTAGCGCGAGGTTGGCAATCGCCGGCCGGCGACGGAGTTTCGCGCTTTGATGACGATCGAGCAGGCACATTTTCTATCTCCTTTGCGGATTAGCCGTTCGCGCGGTACCAAAACATCATGGAAACCTTGACCGTCGCCATCAGCAGAAGCACGGCAAACAGCTCCCAATTGATGGTGCGGTCGTGGATGATGTGGTACTCGAACAGCACAAAGAGCAGCAGCGCGCCGGAGAGGCCGGCCAGGCTGGTTGAGCGGCGGCGATACTCCAAAAAGCGCTCGTCTACGAATTTGCCGAAAAACGGAATGCGGCTGAGGATGGAGTGGATCATGACGGTTCCTCCAAGTGGAAGATTTGGTCGGTGGAGCAGGAAAAAATGCGCGCGAAAATCAGCGCCAGCTCCAGGCTGGGCACGTAGCGGTTGCGCTCGATCGCGTTGATGCTCTGGCGCGAAACTCCGGCCGCCTGAGCCAACTGCTCCTGGGTCAGCCCCCGGGCCACGCGGAGTTCTTTCACGCGATTGACGACGATCTGCTTCATGTAAAGCCAGCTTTCCTTTTCAAGATAGCCACGATGGAATGCGGTGTCAAGCCTACTTTCCATTCGCGGCGCTCTTCCGGCCGCATAATCCCCTTTCAGGCGGCCAGAACTCCTTTGTTTGCCGATTTGTGGGAAATGCATCTGCTAATGCTGATAAAATTTATATTTCCGGCCCTTCCACGCCGAGCATTTTCCTAAAGAAATGGCTAAAAACGTGCCCGAAAATAACTCGCATAAATCCGTGACTTACGCTGATGCCGGCGTTGACATCTCCGCCGCCGACCACGCCAAAGATCGCATTAAGTTCTTGGCGCAAAAGACCTTTAACCGCAACGTGCTGGGCGGAATCGGCGGCTTTGGCGCGCTCTTCCGGCTCGACATGCAGCGGTGGAAAAACCCGATTCTGGTCAGCTCGGCCGACGGCGTAGGGACCAAGCTGAGGGTCGCTTTTGAACTGGGCCTGCACCAGAGCGTGGGCGTCGATCTGGTCAATCACTGCGTCAACGACATTGCCGTGCAGGGCGCGACGCCGCTGTTTTTCCTCGACTACCTGGCCACCGGCAAGCTGGACCCGGAAGTGACCGAGACGGTTGTCGGCGGGCTGGCCGAAGGCTGTAAAGCCAATGGCTGCGTGCTGATCGGCGGCGAAACGGCG
>PMHC01000230.1 GCA_003156495.1 Acidobacteriaceae bacterium | reverse complement strand
AATGCCGATCTCTTCGGCGTCGGTCCAATGAATTTCGCGCGGCATAAAGCGCTCCTTTGGCACTCTACATAATCGGTAAAAATGCTCTAAATTTGGGTGCCCCCGGTCTCGATTTTGAGACCGGGGAACCACAATACTAAACGCCGAAATCATCCAGTCACGGTACGAGCCGACGAATCATCCTTTGCCCTTGCTACAACAGATGAAAGCTGATAACTGACAACTGACAACTACTGAAGCGGCTTTCCCTCGGAAACAATATTGCGATTCCACTTGGGAATCTCGACGACGTAGTTGCCCGGCCGCGTGATGACGGTCTGGCAGCCCAGCCGCGAGTTCAACTGCTGGTCGGCCACGTTGTCGAGCCGGTCCAGTTCGTCATCATCGGCCTCGCTCAATCCATCCGCGCCCTCCTTGATCCATAGGTGGCAGGTGGAGCAGGCGCAGGCGCCGCCGCATGCATGATCGAGAAAAACGCCGAAGTGTTCCGCCACATCGAGAAACGACATCGCCTTGCCGTGGTGGCCGTAAGGCAGCGTGCCTAATTCAAATTCGACCGTGCGCCCCTCGGGCAAAAAAGTCACGCGCACTAACTTGTCCTGTGGAATGCTACTTGCGGAGTCGCTCATCTTCTTCCCTTCCATCAATCTATCTATTCGATGCCGCGGCGCCCTTTTCGATGCCTCATCGCCGATAACGATTCCCCATCGAAAAACGCCGCTCGAAAGCTCTACTCCGATGCGCCGATGACGCCGCAAAGTAACATCTTCATCCGGTCACGGTACTAGTCTTTGACCGCTTGAAGTTATACCACCAGCGGGTGCCCCCGGTCTCGTTTTTGAGACCGGGGAACCTCAACGCTAAAGGTCGAAATGATCTAGCAGCATAACTAACTCCGCTAACTCCGCCTCACTTAAACTCCGCCGGCGCAAACTCGTGCGGCGCTGTAACCGGCTCGCTCAACTCTTCGCCCGCCTCGTTCATCGTTTTGCCGCGAATCGCACTCGAAACCGCCGCGTCCATCATCAGCTCGGCAAAGCGCCGCGTGGCCGTGTCAAGCGCCACGGTTGCTTCGGCAATCGCTTGCGTATTCTCGCTCTGTTTTACGGTGATTAACTTGTCCTTCGCCGCCTTGATCGTCAACTGTTCTTCAGCCGAAAGATTGTTCCACGCCGGATTCTGCGGCGCGCGCTCGACGGCGGTCAAAATCGTTTCCGCCTCGTTGCGCGTTTCAATCAGCAGCCGTTTGCTAAAGTCGTCCTCGGCGTGATCGAAAGAATCGAGAATCATGCTTTCGACCTGCTCGTCGGTCAGCCCGTAGGTCGGCTTCACTTCAATCTCGGCAGCCTTGCCCGAGCGCTGCTCGCGCGCCGAAACATGCAGAATGCCATCGGCGTCAATCAAAAATTTTACTTCGATGCGCGGCAGCCCGGCACTCATCGGCGGAATGCCCTTGAGGTCGAAGCGCGCCAGCGAACGGCAGTCCGTCGCCAGTTCGCGCTCGCCCTGCAGCACGTGGATGGCGACGTTGGTTTGTCCATCGACGCCGGTGGTAAAAAATTCCGTGGCCGAGGCTGGAATCGTCGAGTTGCGCTGAATGATGCGCGCCACCGTGCCGCCCAGCGCTTCAATGCCGAGCGAAAGCGGCGTCACGTCCAGCAGCAGCATCTCTTCGGTGGCCGCCGATGCACCGTCCAGAATGTCGGCCTGCACCGCCGCGCCCAGCGCCACCACTTCATCGGGATTCAGTTCGGTATGCGGCTTTTTGCCGCGCGCGCTCAAGTGGAACAAATCGTCCACCAGCTTGCGCACGGCCGGAATGCGCGAGGAGCCGCCAACCAAAACCACTTCGTCGATCTTGTCGGCCGTAATGCCGGCATCGGCCATCGCCTGTTTGCAAGGCCCGGCGGTGCGCGCCAGCACCGGCGCAATCACGCTCTCGAAAACCGTGCGCGGAATCTCGCGCTGGTAGCGGCTACCGTCCGGCAGCTCAAAATCGAAGCGCGCCGACTGCTCGGTCGAAAGCCTGATCTTGGCGTCAATGGCGGCCTTGCGCAGCGCCTGCACCGCGTCGTGGTGCGCGGCGAGGTCAATGCCGTGCCCGGCGCGAATCTCGTCGAGCGCGATGGCCACCAGCAGATTATCGATGTCGTCGCCGCCCAGGTGCGTGTCGCCGTTGGTTGATTGCACTTCGAAAATGCCATCTTGCAATTTCAAAATCGAAATATCAAAAGTACCGCCGCCCAGATCGTACACGGCGATCGTCTCCGCCTGGGTGCGGTCCAGTCCATAAGCTAGGGCCGCGGCGGTAGGCTCGTTCACCAGCCGCAGCACGTCCAGGCCCGCCATGCGTCCGGCATCTTTGGTGGCCTGCCGCTGCGCGTCGTTAAAGTAAGCCGGCACGGTAATAACTGCCTGCTTCACCGGCGCGCCAAAAAACCGCTCGGCATTGCGTTTCAACTGGCGCAGTATGTAGGCGGAAATTTCCGGCGGCGTAAAGCGCAGCTCGCCCAACTGAATGCGCGGTACCTCGCCCTCTTCAATGTCGTCGGCCAAACGAAATTGGAAAAATTGCAATTCCTTTTTAACTTCTTCCAGGCCGCGGCCCATCAGCCGTTTGACGGAATAGATCACGCGCTCTGGCGTTTCAATCAGCACCTTGCGCGCGCTGTTGCCCACGGTGACCGTGGGCCGGCCGCCGCCGGCCGGCAGCGGATCGAGCGCCACCACCGACGGCACCAGATTCGAGCCGTCCACGCCGGGTATCACCACCGGCTTCGAGCCTTCCATGTATGCGACCAGAGAATTTGTCGTTCCCAGGTCGATGCCGACTACGTGTGCTTCCGCCATTTCTGCTCGTTTTCTCCCGCTCTGGTTTCGCCTGCGCTTATTTCGTTAAAAACTGCGCGAGGCCTTTGCCGAAAGACCAATCCGGATTCGCGTTCTCGGTGAGTATAACCATCACGTCATCGCTCGCCACGCCGGCAGCCTGATGCACACCCTCGGCAATGCGCGCATACAGCGCCTGTTTTTGTTCCGGCGTGCGTCCCACCTTGAGCAGAATCCGCACCAGAATGTACTTATTGGTGCGCTTCACGCCCATAAAATCGGGATCGACGAAAAGCTCCGCTTCGCCGCGCGGCGTAACCAAAATAAATTTGTCGCCCTCGGGAATGCCGATGGTGGCGCGCATGGCCTCGTAAACGGCTTGCGCTACAGCTTCGCGTTGTTTAGGGGTTGTGGACGAATCGACGGAAATACGAACGAAAGGCATGATTACTCTCCCAATACTTCTTTAATGTCTCTTACTAAATTACTCAAATAGCGCCGGCGATCGAGCAGCGCCACCATCTTCTTTTGCTCGGCCTTGCGCGCGGCTTCGTCGCCGTTGTCCCAGACCGTCCAACTGACGCGCAGATCGCTGTCAACCGCATCGAGCAGCGCGACAAATTTTTGTTGAGCTTCTTCGAGTGATGCCTGCGACTCCGCGTCGTGATCTCCGGCCTGCTTCGCCTGCCGCGCTTCTTCAATCTGCATATTCAACTCGAAAACCTCTTCGAGCAAATCGGCGGGCACGCGCGAAACGTCTTTGCGGGCCGCGCCCACGGCCTTTTCGCCGCTATCGGCGCCGACCAGACGCAACAAATATTCGGTGCGGCGCAACGGATCTTTTAGCGTGCGATAGGCGTCGTTAATCAGCGCCGTGTCGGCCAGGCTCCACTCTTTTTCATGCTCGCCGGCGCGGGCAAAACGGTCCGGATGCAACTTGCGGCTGAGGCGATGAAACTCCTGCTCCAGCGCCGCCAGATCGAGATTCAATCGCGGCTGCAATCCGAAAACAGAAAAATAATCGCCGCCCGGAGGCGGCTGAATCTTGCTGCAATGCGGACAAAAAAGCGTGAAGTCGTTGTGGCCGATGGAGCAGGACCAACAGGCAATGGGGACAGCAGAATCGAGGACTTTCAACATAAGTTTCACTCTTACGAAACTGAATGTTCCTACGAAAACGACGAACCGCAGCCGCAGGAGTGCGTGGAGTTGGGGTTGATGAAGTTGAATCCCTGGCGGATCAGCGTCTCCTCATAGTCCAGCGTCATGCCGTGCAGGTAGAGGAACGACTTGGGATCAACGAATACGCGCACGCCGTCGAAATCGTAGATGCGGTCGCGCTCGCGGGGCTGCGTGTCGAACTTGATGGAGTAAGAAAGGCCCGAGCATCCACCACCCATGACTCCGAGGCGCAGTCCGCCCTCCGTCGGCGAGATGCCTTCCTTGGCC
>PMHC01000100.1:5559-10008 GCA_003156495.1 Acidobacteriaceae bacterium | reverse complement strand
GGATGTCTTGTCCCTTAGCGCGCATTGGCTTTTCCTTGATCATTTCGCAACCACTGTAGAACATTCGCCGTTACTTTTCTACAGATTCTATAAGATTAGATGCTGCGGAACCCGCTTTGGAACCAAGCGAACCACCATCCACCAGGAACGAATAGCCTGCTTTTCTCATTTTCCCTCTGCACCAGCTGCCGGCAACGGCAAAAACTCCTCAGGTTTGAGCGCTCGTGGCGTCATCCGCGCCGTGAAGATCGCGCCCTTGAAGTAATCGCGCCGGTCGATGCGTGTGCCGATTGAGGCGTGGCCCGCGCCCTGCGGCGTCAAATGAAACTCGGCCTCGCTTTGCAATTCACCGCCCACGTAACTGCGCAACATTTCGCCGTCGTAGACCGCCGTCACGCGGTACCAGGCTCCGAGCGGATAGAGCTTCTCGCAATTGAGCAGCGTGCTCGCCGAGCCGTTCGAGAAAGCGAAGCTGTCAAGGCACCACTGATTCTCAACTATGCGCAGTTCGAAGAGCATACGGTTGCCCGTGTCGCGGCCGGTCATCGGATCGAGCTCGGCAAGATGGAAGAAGCGCTGCGTCTGCGCGCCGCCAGTTTCGGGACGAAAAATCACTTCCCAGGTGTACTCGCTCGCCCCGGCCAGCGGATGGGAGTCGATGAAGATCGCGTCGTCGATGCCGTTGAATTCCACCGCCTTGCCGTAGGGCGAATCGATCAGCCGCGGGTGGCCCAAAAGATGCGCCGGATGGCCGCCAATTGTATTGAGATTGTCGAAGCGCCAAACTGTCGCCTGCGGTGCGGCAGCGTTTTGCGCCCACGCCGCCGATAGCAGCAGCGCCGCCGCCACAATCGCCAACCAATTTCTCCGCATCGAGCTCTTCATCTTTCGCCCCTCACGGCCAATCGGTCTTCTGTTTCCTGTTCCCTATTTCCCCACTCCGACGGGAAACTGCGCAAAGGTGCGCGTGACCGGCTTGCCCAGCAGAAACTTATCGGCGAAGGCCAGCATCGCATCCCAATCGTCCTCGACCAGAGCATGAGGCCGGTCGGCCCAGTTCACGCCCAACCGGTTGGAGACGTGCAAAAACTCGAAGGCCGGTTGGGCCGCGATAAACGACTGATAGACGCCGTTCTGGTTCACGTTCTGGTCGTGGTCGCCTTCCAGGCAAATCAGCGGCCGCGGCGCGACAAGAGCCATGAACCAGTGCTCGTCGAAGGGCAGCTTGTCGGGCTGACCCCAGAACTGGTGCAGATGCGGCGAAAACCAGTTCGGGTATTTGCGAACCATCTCGGTGAGTCCCTCTTTGCCGCCGCGGTCGGGAATCGAGCCGCTAAAACGGAAGGCCGGCGTTCCGCCGCCGGAGCTGGCGACGGGCGCCACCAGCGCGATGCGCTCGTCGAATGCGCCGGCAATCAGCGCCGACTTACCCGTGCGCGAAAAGCCGGTGACGATCAGCTTGTCGCCGGCGATCGCCGGATCGGTGATGAGGTAATCGACAATGCGCGAAAGGCCCCAGCCCCAGGCGCGCAGCAGCCCCCAATCGTAATTGGGATAGGCGGGGAAAAAGCGCGTCGTCCGGTAAGCCCAACTGCCGTCGGCCAGCCGCAGCGTGGTGTCTTCGCCGCAATCGTTGTTGTCGAAAATCACATAAGCGTAGCCGTGCCTGAGCGCCGGATTGTTTTCGGCGATCTGCCCGGCGGTCGGCGGAGTAAAGGCGCGCATCTTCGCCTCGGCGGCCGGCTTGGGATCGCCCGGCCCAACCACGAGCAGCACGTCTTCATTCTTGCCCTGGTTTGGTCCCTGCGGCAGCTTGGGCAAAGGCGTTGCTCCCGGAGGCGTGCCAAAGGGCGCGATCACCGCCGGGAACGGCCCGCCTTCGGCCGGCGTAAAGATGCCGATATTCAAACTCAAGCTCTCGTTTGGTCCAAAGCTCAGATGCACCAGCCGGTACTTTACCTTGCCGTCGAGCAGCGTTTGCGAGCTGACCACCGCGCCCTTCACGTTGCCCGGCGCGGGCGGCGCCTGGCCCACGGCGTAGTACTCGAGCACCCGCCGCATCTCGGCGCGCCGTTCGGCCCATTGTTCTGCGGTCGCGATCCTCTGTCCGTTGTCGAGCGTCATCACGTCGGGCATCTGGGGCCTCGGCGGCAGTTGATCGACGCCCGGCAGCTCCGGCAGCGCGGTCTTGATCGGCGGCACGGGAATTTCTTTCGGATCGGGCCGGTCGGGAATTTTCGAACCCGCCGTCTGCCCGCTCAGCGCGCAGGCAACAAGACCCGCCGCAAGCATTACAAGACTATTGCGCATGGTGTTCATTCTCGCCGCCACGGAACAGAGCTCACGGCTGCCTTTAAAAACTTTCTGCGCTCGGTCTGCCTCTGTTTCATCTAGCGCCCACTTTTTTCGGCCGCACTACATGCAAAGCCAAATCGCCGACAGCATACATCCTGCTCCGCACAATTATATGCACGCGTAAGTGCAATTTACGCTCTGGCGCCGCGCTTTCCCTTTCTGAAATCCGCACCTGCAAAATCCCTTCCAGTTTCTTTCTTCGCGTCTACTTATAATTCAGGGTTGCATTAGCTCTTAAACCCGACTAAGATGCGTCAAATAAAGAGAATGCCTCTTTCGGTCACCAGCACGGCCCACCATGAGCCGGCGTCGGCCCCGGCTGGGCCACGTCTGCGTATAGGAAAACTGTGCGTCGCCGTGCAGGGAGCAACGCCCGCAGAACTATTTGCCAGCGCCGAAACCGCCCTGAAAGACTCTATTTTCATCGAGCTCCGGCTTGACTATCTCTCCAATCCAGCCGACGCAATTCAAACTCTCAAGTCTTTTATTTCCAAACGTCGTGACGTTACGGCTATCGCAACCTGTCGACGTAAACCATTTGGTGGAAAGTTCTCAGGCTCCCTCAACGCCGAGCTCGATCTGCTGCTAAAGGCCGCCGAGGCAGGCTGCCGGATCGTCGATCTCGAACTGGAATCGGCCGAAGAAGCTACCAAGCCGCAATTGGCCAAATTCCGCGCCGCGCTGCGCGCAGCCGGAACGGCGCTGCTCATCAGCTCGCACGATTTTTCCCGCACACGCCGCCCCGACGGACTCAACCAGATCGCCCAGCGCATCGAGGCCTTCGAGCCCGAATTCGTCAAAATCGTCTCCACCGCCCGCAGCCTCGCCGACAATCTCGCCATTCTGCAAATGATCGAGGACCAGTCGCTGACCGCGCACGTGGTTGGCCTCGCCATGGGCGAAGAGGGCATCATCAGCCGGGTTTTAAGCCCGCGCGCCGGCGCGGCCTTTACCTTCGCCGCCACATCGGAGGGCGCAGAAACCGCCCCTGGCCAGCTTTCGGCCCGCGCGCTGCTCGATCTCTATCGCATCGATCAGATCGACCAGGCCACGCGCATCTTCGGCGTCGCCGGCAACCCCGTCGCCCACTCTTTTTCGCCGCTGATGCAGATGACCGCCTTCCGCCGCGAAAACGTCAACGCCATTCTGCTCCCGCTCAAGGTTCGCGACCTCGACGACCTGCTCGCCGTCATTCGCGACCTGCCGCTCGACGGCGCCGCCGTCACCATGCCGCTCAAGCAGCAGGTACTGCCGCACTTGGCAAACATGGACCCGCTGACGGCGCGTATCGGCGCCTGTAACACGCTGCGCACCGGCGCCGACGGCAAGCTTTACGGCTTTAATACCGACGTGGCCGGCGTCATTCGCCCGCTGGAAAAACGCATCAAGCTGGCTGGCGCGCGCATTCTCGTTCTCGGCTCAGGCGGCGCGGCCCGTGCTGCTGTCTTCGGCCTCGTCGACCAGGGCGCGGAGGTTTACGTCGCCAACCGCACGCACGAAAAAGCCGCCTCGCTGGCCCGCAAGGCCAAGGCCCACGTCATCGGCCTGAACGCGCTCGCCAAACAGCATTTCGACGTCATCGTCAACGCCACGCCCTGCGGCATGGCCGGCAACAAGCAGCAGCTTCCGCTCAAAGAAAAAGAGCTCAACGCGCGGATCGTCTTCGATCTGGTTTACAACCCGTTGGAAACGCCGCTGTTGAAGCTGGCGCATGCGCACGGCCTCGCCACCATCAGCGGCCTTGAGATGTTCGTCCAGCAGGGCGCGCGCCAGTTCGAGATCTGGACNNGGAGATGCAGCACGTCGTCGAGCTTGAACTTCGCCGCCGCGCCGAAGCGGCGCAGCACTAATTCACGGAAACAATCCCGGCGCCTGAGGCTACACTGATCGCTATGCGGCGATGGGGATGGATTTTTGCGATTATTTTTGCGCTCTGCGGCGTGGCGCGGGCGCAGTGGGAGATTTTGAGCTCCGGCGCGACGGCCGACCTGCGCGGTATCGACAACGTGGGCGCGGGTGTGGTTTGGGCTTCGGGGAATGGCGGCGCGGTTCTGCGCTCGACCGACAACGGCGCTACATGGCAGAGGTGCGCCA
>PMHC01000100.1:0-5506 GCA_003156495.1 Acidobacteriaceae bacterium | reverse complement strand
GATAAGGATGGGTTTTGGGATGCGATGCTTCTTAATCGGTTCGACAAGGACGGCTATTTGCTTGGCGACCCTGTGAATAACAGCTTTCGCCTCTGGACGACAGACGACAAAGGCGCGACATGGCAAAGTGACTGGCAAGGCGCCGATTGGAAGCGAACAGCTTGGAAGGGGTTGGGAGCACTGCCTGATGAGGGTGCATTTGCGGCAAGCAACTCCGTGCTGTTGCTGGATGAGCGCTACGCAGTCGGCTTTGTAACTGGAGGATCTGCTGGCGGACGTCTCATCCTTGGCGATAATGCTAATGCTGGGTCGCGATTTCACGCGGTAAATTTGCCGTTGCGCACCGGCTCTGCAACCAGCGGCGCTTATTCCATAGCGTCTCGTGATTATGGTGGTCTCATCGTTGTCGGCGGTGATTACCTGAAGCCGAATGGTTCTTCGGGAACAGCGGCATACTCAGCCGATGGCGGCGAGCACTGGCTCCCGGCACAAACCCCGCCGCATGGCTACCGTTCGGCGGTGGCCTACGACGCCGAGACGAAAACCTGGATCACCGTCGGGCCGAACGGCACAGACATTTCGACCGACGATGGACGCAACTGGCGCGCGCTGCGGCCGAACTCCGCTTTGGGCGAAGCCGCCGACGCCGACCGCGATTGGAATGCGCTCTCGCTGCCGTTTGTCGTCGGTCCACATGGACGCATCGGCAGACTGTATTCGCAAGCGCTACACCCAATGGCGCATTGATGGTTCTCTGGTTGGCGTTCATCAAAAAATTTCGGGAATGCTGCGGAAGGCGATGCGCGTCGGCGCGGCTTTGTAGGCGGCCAGCATCGCGGCTGGGGCCAGCGCGCTCATGCCGTACTTGCTATTGATCTGGTCCATCGTTTCCGTCAGACGCGTGCGGCTTTGTGCTTCTTCAAGGCCGTCGAAAAGCGCCAGCGAATGCAGCCGGTCGGGGACCAGCTCACCCAATTGCACGCCGATGAAGTAGGGGTGTGCGTATTGCTCGCCGACGGGACGCGAATCCCAAAGCCGGCGCAGGGCGGCGATCAGTGTGGGATTGTCCTGACACTCGGCCAGTTTCAGTTCATCGCGCCAGCCGCGGGTGGGCACGCCGAAGCGGCTGACGGGGGCGTGCGCTTCGCGCGGTACGGCAAAACCGATGGCGAGACCGATGCGGCTGGCCCACAAATTGGCAGAACGCAAACGCATCGCCGCACGGTGCAGCAGCTTGTGGGCCACCGCCCAGGCTTTTTCTTCATTGCGCATCTCGGGGGCCAGAACGTGCTGGTGGCCGATGGATTTTTGATGCTCGGTTTCGGCAACGTCGAAGTCTTCGCCGCGCAGCCAGAGGCGCATGCGCTGGCCCCAGACCGAGCCCCAAACCTCGCCGGCCCGTTCGCCGTCAAGCGCGAGCAGATCGTCCATGGTGCGGATGCCCTGCTCGTTCAAGCGCTTTTCCATGCGCGCGCCAACGCCGGGCAGATCGCGCAACTCCAGTTGGCGCAGAGCGTGGGGCAGAATGTCGAGCGGCAGGGCGACCAGCCCGTCGGGCTTTTCCATGTCGCTGGCAACCTTGGCGAGAAAGCGGTTTGTGGCCAAACCGACTGAGCTGCGCAGTTGCGATCCGACCTGCTCCAGAATTGTTTTTTTGACAAGGCGGCCGAGTTCGAGGGCGGCCAGCAGCGGTCGTTCGCGGCCGATCAGCCGGCAGGCCATCTCGTCGATGGAGCAGACGGCTGTGACCGGTACGCAGCTTTCGACGGCTTCGACGATGCGGTGGTGATACTCGGTATAAAGCTCGTGGCGGCCTTCGACGAAGACGATCTCTGGGCAGAGCTTTCTGGCATCGGCGACGATGGTGCCGGTTTTTACGCCGCGAGCCTTGGCCTCGTAGCTGGCGGCGATGCAGCAGGTGGTATCAACCATGGAAGGGACTACGGCTACCGGACGGCCGCGCAATTCCGGGCGCGTCTGCTGTTCGACGGAGGCGAAGTAGGAGTTCAGATCGACGAAAAGCCAGTTCACCGTTGGTTCCTCGGGCGATTGAGGCTCTGGCTTGGGGACAGGCGCGGGCGCAAGCGCGGGGGCGCCGATGCCCAGCTCGGAAAAATCCTCCGGCCACTGGGCAGGAAGCGCGAGATTGGAATTAGTCCCCATTCCGGCACAATTTTCGCTTTTTATTCTCTATATTGCAAGCGAAATCGGCCGCGCCCCCGTTAAAAAATCCTATTTTTTGCCGAGATGACAAATTATGAGAAAAAAGCGTCTAATCTTAGCGAGTGACTTAGATTGTTGTTGGGTTCAACCCAGAGAAGATATTCAACGTCCTATAGAGCAGGACGAGAATGATGAAAATTCTGGCGCACTGGTTGATGGTGAACGAAAGCGTGCTGGCCGTACTGATCACAGTCGGCGTGGCGGTACTTTTGGTCTGCGTCCTGGAATGCACCAACTGCTCTTGCCGCAAGAAGGACGATCTGTTCGACCACCACGAGATGTAAAGCGCGAGCTTTCGACCCGCGCTTAATGCACTTCCGGCTTTAAATACTGCTCAAATTGCGCCAAGATCCGCGTGTAGAGATGCGTGCGCACATCCTCGCCCGAGATTGAATGCGTCTTGCGGGGATAGATCTGCAGATCGTAGGGCAGGCCGGCTTTGATGAGTTTTTGCACAAACTGTACCGTGTTTTCCATGTGCACATTGTCGTCGCCGGTTCCATGCACCACGAGCAGCCGGCCCTTAAGCTTGGCCGCCGAGTTCACGACGGAAAAATCGCGATACCCCTGAGGCGCTTCGGACGGCAATCCCATATAGCGCTCGGTATAGATCGAATCGTAGTTGCGCCAGTCGGTGACCGGAGCAACGGCCACGCCGGCACGGAAGCGATCCGAGTGCGTCATGGCATAGATCGTGAAGCTGCCACCCCAGCTCCAGCCCCACCAGCCCAGCCGTTTAGCGTCGAGCTGCGGATAGCGGGCCAGGGTCGCGTCGATGACGGTGAGCTGATCTTCAAGCTGCACCGGGCCGAGGTTGCGATAGGCCGCCTGCGCAAAGGCCCGGTCGCGGCCGCCCATGCCGCGGTTGTCTGCATGCAGAACGGCGAATCCGTGCTGCGCTAGCAGCTCGTCGAAGAACAGGCTGCCCCGCCAGGCATTGACCATCGTCTGCACATGCGGCCCGCCGTAGGGATTCACGATCAGCGGCACGGAGGCCGGATCGTGCGCTCCGGCAGGCAATAACAGCGTGGCGTAGAGGGTGGTTCCGTCGTGAGCCTTCACTTCGAACTGCTCCGGCGCTTGCAAGTTGTAGCCCTCGACGAGGCGGCCGCGCCCCAGCGAAAGGCAATGCGCGGAATCTTCGGCGCGGCAGAGCTGCTGCGCCGTTGGCTCCATGCGCGTTGAAAAGCGGTCGATGAAGGCGCTGCCGTCGGGCGCGAGATTGGCCGAATGGGAGCCGGCGCCGAAGCTCAACTGCTTCCGCTCGCCGGCAAAGCTCACACGCCAAAGCTGCTGCTCCAGCGGATTGCCTTCGGTCGAAAAATAATCCACCACTTTGCGCGTTGTGTCCACGCGCGCGATGTCGCTGACTTCGAAGTCACCCTTGGTCAGTTGCCGCTCGAACTTGGCAACGGAGGCCAGCGGCCGCTCGCGGTTGTAGCTGTAGAGATCAATGTGACTGTGTCCGTCGCTCCAGCTTGTAAGCAGGATCGCGCCATTGTCCACCGTCACGTCGTAGCTTTCGTCGAGAAATTTTTCGTCGCGAAGCTCGAGCATCTGCCGCGACTGGCCGTTTTCCGCATTGGCGAAATAAATCGCGCGTCGCTTGTGATCGCGGCTCAGCGTCTCGATCCACACCGTCTTGCTGTCAGCCCAGCCGAAGCGCGGTATGTAATCCTGATCCGGTTTGATGGGCAGATTTACCCAAACAGTTTTTCCGCCTTTGACGGCGATGACGCCCACGCGCACGGCCGGGTTCGAGTCGCCGGGCTGCGGATAGCGCTGCCAATCGACTTGCGCGTGGCTGGGAATCCAATCCGTCAGCGGATACTTGGCAACCTGCCGCTCGTCCATCTGCAGGTAGGCGAAATTTTTCGCGTCCGGCGACCATGCGTAATTGCCGCGCACGTCGAGCTCTTCGCCATAGACCCAATCGACCTCGCCGTTGAGCACGAGCTGAAGACCATGCGGGTCCAATTCTGAGGCCAACACTGTAGTGGGCGCGCCGGCCTCGCGCAGCCGGAGCACCGTCAGCTTGTGATCGCGAATGGCGGAGAGCATCGAGCCGTCGGGCGAAAGCTCGGCATTGCCGCCCATGGCGATTCCCGCAGGACTGGCCGCCGCGCCGCTACCGGTGCGCAGATCGTAAAGCCACAGCCGGTTGTTCGCATTGATGAGCAGATGCGCGGAGTCGGGCAGCCACATGTAGCCGTCCAGTTTGCACGGCGCATGATCGCTGCCGCCGGTCAATACAGCCAGCTTGACCGCGCTCACCAACACTTGCGTTTTGCCTGTCGTCTGATCGAGTTCGACCAGTTGCCCATCCCGCTCCGCGACCAGACGTTTGGAATCCGGCGACCAGTTAAAGCCGCCGCGCGGCTCGTCGACCAGCGCGCCGTGGCCGAAGATCGCCTCGACGGTCAGCGGTTTTGACGTGCTCTGCGCGGCAAGCGAACCGGCAGCAAAAAACAGAGGAGCCGTGATGGAAATTAGGCGTGAGGCGCGGCGCATCAAATGAGATTCCTTTCGAGAGAACTGCTTAAGGCTTCGTTCGAATAATTTTTATCGAGTACGTAATTTGGAGCAAAGCTTTAAGAAAAAGTCTAATTCACCGCTTAGCCGCATTTGCGCCGGCGCCTCCGGCGGTGTATCTTCCGGCTCATGCAATCTCCAGAAGAACGCCGCGCGCTGGGCCAGGCGCGCCGCAAGCAGGTAGGCCGCCACGATCACGATGCGCTGAGTTCGCTGGCGCGGCCGGTCACGGCGCTGACTCTCGTCGAGCGCTCAATGCGCGGCCGTGTGCCGGCGCTCATCACGCTCAAATATCAACTGATGGCCGAGTCGCCCTTTGCCTACTTTCGCGGCGCGGCGCCGGTGATGGCTGCCGATCTGGCGCAGTTACCCTCGACCGGGATTTTTTGTCAGCTCTGCGGCGACGCGCATGTGCGCAACCTGGGCGCATACGCCGCGCCCGACGGCCGGCTGGTCTTCGACATTAACGACTTCGACGAGACCATTCCCGGCCCCTTCGAGTGGGATCTGAAGCGCATGGCCGCCTCGCTGGTTCTGGCCGGTCGCGCCGCCGGGCACAAAGAAGGCTCCACGCACCGCGCCGCGCTAGCTGCAATAGAGCGCTACGCCGCGCAGATGCGCGAGTTCGCCCAGATGCCACTGCTTGAGGTGAATCGCTTTCAGGTTCATCGCATCGAGCTGGCCCGCCCGGTGCATGACGCGCTGCGCAAGGCCGAACGCGCTACGCCGCAGCACACGCTCGACCAGCTCA
>PMHC01000255.1:10219-23799 GCA_003156495.1 Acidobacteriaceae bacterium | reverse complement strand
TGCTCCCAGGCGTGGATGTGGTCGGCGTCCATCAGGTCTTCGAAGCTGGGCAGCGCGATGACTGCAAGACGAAGCGCCAGCCCGATCAGTAGAATCAGAGCCAGCCGCTTGCAACTTTTTCGCCGCGTCTCTTTCGCTAGACCGGAGACCGTTTCTGTAGGCATTTCCGTTCCGGTCACTTTTCCACTTCAACGCCACGCCAAAAGCCGATGTATCCCCGAACCTTGCGCGCGATGGGCTTGGGATCGGGATAGTACCAGGCTGCGTCCTGGTTGTCCTGCCCGTCGATCACGATGGTCATAAAACGCGCCAGCCCCTTCGCCGGGTCGGTCGAAGTGGTTGAGCTAGGCCGGAAATACTCACGCTTGAGGCTGGACTCGGGGAAGTAAACCGTTCCCTCTGCCTCGATGATTCGATCACTTTCAGCAACAACTTTGCCGTTCCAGATTGCTCGCGCCATGGATTTATGTCCGTTTATTTTTCAATGAGTTACACTTACGCACGACAGATTCATTCTTCCCGCCTGGCAAGTGAAACCGATATGACACTAGCAGAGATTGCGCAAGATGGCGAGTTTTTCTGTGGAAGAAAAGGCTCACTCACCGGATTTCTCTCTTTTAATCTGTTCAAAAGAAAGATTGATTACTCCGTCTTGGCCGCCCGCCTCGCCTCAACGCGCTTCAGAATCGCCTCATAGCGCTGCTCGGCGGCGGAAAAACGCGTCATCAGCTCGCTGGTCTTCGCCATAAACCCGGGATTCTTCTCCCGGATGGCATCAAGCAGCGGCGCAAACTTGGCCAGCAGGAAAAAACCCTCGCCGTTACTGTCGACAAATAGCTCGGCCGAAACCGCGCCGTGCAGAACCAGCGCCGCCGCCATCTCCCAGTAAGAGGCCACCTGCCGGAACCAGGCATTGTGCGGATCGTTCGGATTTTCAGCCACGGCAAAAAACTCGTCGGCCGTCTGAGGCCAGAATTCGCCCACCACCCAGGCGCGGGCCTGACGCATCACCGTTTCGGTGCGCAGTTCGTAGAGCTTGAGAATAACCTCGGCATCGGCTGAAGTTGCCAGCATGCGTTCCATGAGAAGCCTCCGCTGCCCATGGTAACAGGCGGCGGAGGAACAAGAAGTAAGGTTTGCGCAACATGCGCGGCAAGCCCCTCGGCCTCTTTACGCCGGCTGCAGCTCCTGCTTCTCCGCTTTCTTTTCGACAACGGGGCCGTGCGTCTCGGCCGTGGGCGGAGGCGGCGCGTCGCCGATGCGCTTGGAGTAGCTACAGACCACGGCCTTTTCTTCGGTCGCGGCAGCCGCTGCCTTTTTGCCGCGCTTTTTCGGTGCGGCCTTCTCCTCCTCGGCGGAACGCTTTTTGTTCGGGCACTCGAGGAAGACGCCGGACTTGAGCGTCTTTTCCACCAGATACGAATTGCCGCACTCCGGACACTTTTTGGCTACCGGCTTCAGGTTCGAAGTAAAGTCGCACTTGGGATAGTTGGTGCAACCCCAGAAGACGTTGCCGCGGCGTGCGCGACGCTCGGCCAAATCGCCCTGGCCGCACTTGGGGCATTTCATTCCCTCGATCAGATTTTGCTTGACGTACTTGCACTTCGGATAGCCGGAGCAGGAGACGAACTCCCCATAAGCACCCTGGCGCAGCACCAGCGGTTTGCCGCACTCCGGGCAATCCTCGCCGGTTGGCTCGGGGGGCTTTTGCTGCTGCTTGGAACTCAGCTTGCGGAAGGTGCGGCAAGGCGGATCGGCGTTATAGTCCGGGCAGGCCATAAAGGGCCCGAAGATGCCGCGGCGCAGCACCATCACCTTGCCGCAATTCTCGCAATATTCTTCGGTATCGCCGGCCTCCTGCGCCTCGGGCGTGTTCAGGTCGGGCTTGGCGGCGATGTTTTCCTTGGTGAAGGTGCAACTGTTCGGGTCTTTCTTGTTGTAGGCCGAACAGGCGAAGAAGGTGCCGAACTTGCCCCACTTGAGCAGAAGCGGCGAGCCGCACAGTTCGCACTTCTCGTCGGTCACCTGCTCCATCCGCTTGATGTTTTCCATCTTCGTGCCGGCGACCTTCAGCTCGTCCTCGAAGTGGTCGTAGAAACCGTGCAGAAGGTCGGTCCACTTTTCGCGACCGTCCTCAATGTCGTCCAGTTCGGTTTCGAGCTTGGCGGTATAGGCGGTGTCGAAGATGTAAGGGAAGTTCTTGACCATCAGATCGCAGACCACGACGCCGATCTCGGTCGGATAGAAGCGTCCGCGCGAGCCGCCATGCTTGACGACATACTCGCGATCCTGAATGGTGTTGATGATNNCGCGGTCCTGAATGGTGTTGATGATCGAGGCATAGGTGGAAGGCCGTCCGATGCCGCGCTCTTCCAGTTCTTTTACCAATGAAGCCTCGTTGTAACGCGGCGGCGGCTGTGTGGCGTGCTGCTCGGGCGTGAGCGTGTCGAGCCCCAGAGCCTTTACGCCGTCCAGATTGGGCAGCCGGTTCGTCTTCTCGTCGTCGTCCTTATCTTCCGAGGCCTCGTAGACCTTCAGGAATCCGTCGAAGCGCAGCACGGTGCCGCTGGCGCGGAAGTCGTAGATCTTTCCGTCTTTGGACGAGCGTGCGGCGATGTTCACCGACGTCACGTCGTAAACGGCCGGAACCATCTGCGAGGCGACAAAGCGCCGCCAGATCAGCGTATAGAGCTTGAGCTGCTCGTCGCTCAGGTAACGTGCGACCGACTCCGGCGTGCGTGCCGGGTCTGTAGGCCGGATGGCTTCGTGCGCGTCCTGGGCCGCCTTCTTGCCTTTGTAGACGTTGGGCGAAGCGGGCAGATACTGCTTTCCAAGCTGCTTGCCGATCCACTCGCGCGCGCCGGCAACGGCCTCGGGAGCCAGACGAGGCGAATCGGTACGCATGTAGGTAATCAGGCCGGCCGTGCCCTCGGTGCCGATTTCGACGCCCTCGTAGAGCCGCTGGGCCACACCCATCGTGCGACGAACGTTGAAGCCGAGCTTGTTGGCGGCGTCGCGCTGCAGTTGGCTGGTGATGAAGGGCGGCAGCGGACGGCGCTGCTGCTCGCGGGCCTGAATGCCCACAATCGACCATTGCGCTTTTTCGAGCGCGGCCACCACCTCGTCCATCGGCTGCTTGCCTGCCAGGGCGTTCGAGATGAACTGATCCTTGCCGTCTTTATCCTTGCCGTTGGCGACCCGCGCCGGCTCGCCCTCGATGCCGATAAACTTGGCTTTTAGCTTTTTCTCGGCCTGCTTTTCAGGATGAAGCAACGCTTCCAGCGTCCAGTATTCCACCGGCTGAAAGGCGCGAATCTCGCGCTCGCGCTCAACCACCAGCCGCAGAGCGACGGTTTGCACGCGGCCGGCCGAAAGCCCGCGGCGCACCTTTTCCCAAAGCAGGGGCGAAATCTGATAGCCGACCAGACGGTCAAGCACACGCCGGGTCTGCTGCGCGTCAACCAGGTGCTGATCGATTTCGCGGGGATGCTTGAAGGCCTCTTGTACGGCCTTTTTGGTGATTTCGTTGAACGTGACGCGGCGAACTTTTTTCGGGTTCTTGGCGCTGGGCACCAATTGTTTGGCCAAATGGTAGGCGATGGCCTCGCCCTCGCGGTCAGGATCGGGCGCCAGATAGATTTCGTCAGCCTTGGCCGCCAGCTTCTTGAGCTGTTCTACGACCTTCTCTTTACCAGGCGAGACGATCAAATTCGGCTCGAAGGTCCGTTTCTCCAGCTCCACGCCGAGATCGTTCTTAGGCAGATCCATAATGTGCCCAACCGATGCGCGCACATCGAAGCCCTTACCGAGATACTTTTCGATCGTCTTCGCCTTGGCAGGCGACTCGACGATCACCAATGATTTGCTGGTTGCCATTCCTAAACCCAGGTTCCTCTCTTCAATCCATACAGCCCTGTTGGACTCGAAAACCGGCCTTATGTCTCGGCCGTGTGGCGCACTCTTTTTCCGTTGCGCGCCAGCTTGCCTCCGAGGCATTCATGAAAACAGGCTGCAAGTTCTGCACCCTACCACGGAATACCTTCCTATTTCTACCAGGGGCAATAGATTTTCATCGACCGGTGTCCCATTTCCGTGAACGCGGCGGCAATCTCATTTTGCGAAACCGTAATCGATTCATCGCTTTCCGCCAACTCTCTAATGGGCGTCTTTTATAAAGTCAGTGGCCGTCCTATTTTCCACAGGAAGAGAGGAAGCCCGCGCATCTTGCCGGGCCGGAAAAGTTTTCCGCCCGGCCACATGGCAGCAAAATTCCCTGTGCTTTCACCGTCCGCTCTTCACATCGTCCGCACGTAATTCTTGCCCGGCAGTTGCCGTACGCGGCCTGAGATTTCAAGTTCAAAAAGCGCGGTAAACACCTCTGAAGAAGTAAGTTGCGCCTCAAGCAAATCGAGAATCTCGTCCATCTGCAAACTCTCGTCGGCGTGCAGAGCCTCAAGCACGATCGCCTCCTGGGGTCGGAGAACGGGATCTGGCAATAAGGATGCCGTGGAAGGCGATTTGGATTCGGCCGGGGCCTCGGCCTCCAGCTCGATGCGCACCTGCGAGGGCAAATCCTCCCAAACGTCCTCCCAGGTGGCAACCAGCTTTGCCCCCTGCTTAATCAACGTGTTCGGCGTCCAGGAGCCTTTGTTGGTGACGTTGCCCGGCACGGCGTAAAGATCGCGATTCTGCTCGGCGGCGCAACGGGCGGTCACGCGCGTGCCGGAGTTCTCGCTCGCCTCGACGACCAGCACGGCCACCGAAAGTCCGCTCAGAATGCGATTGCGGCGGGGAAAATTCTGCGGAGCGGGAAAAGTCCCCATGGGAAGCTCGCTGACGATAGCACCGCCCGAGGCCAGAATCTCCTCTGCCAGCTTCCTGTTCTCCTTGGGGTAGACCACATCTATCCCGGTGCCCCAGACGGCCACGGTGGGCATACGGGCGGTCAGCGCGCCCCTATGGGCGCAAGAGTCGATACCGCGCGCCATGCCGCTAACGATCAACAGGCGGCGGGCGGCCAGATCGCGGGCCAGCATCTCGGCCACGCCCGAGCCGTACGGCGTGGGGTGCCGCGTGCCGACCACGGCAATCGAGGGCCGGCTGAGCAGCTTGGCGTCGCCGCGCACCCATAGCACCGGCGGCGGGTCATAAATCTCGCGCAGCCGCTCGGGATACTCCGGGCAGGAGTAGGTGACCACCGTCGCCTCCTGCGCAACCACGCGCGTCCACTCCTCTTCCGCGGCGCGGCGCGCCTTGCCGTCGAAGAGGAACTGCGCCGCCTCGGCGGGAAAGCGAAGCCCTTCCAGCGCGGTGAGTGACAGAGCGAAGATGCTGGCGGGCGCATCGAGCCGCTCGACGGCGTCGAGAATCCGCTTCGGCCCCAACCCCGGCGTCAGCGTCAGCGCCAGCCAAGCCAGACGCTCCTCGTCCAGAGGCGCGGCGGTTTGCACGGCGCTCAGAGGTAACGTGGTTACCTCGCTGCCCGAAAGCTGTACAGTGTCCAAAATTTGCACACCTCATTTTTCTTTTCAGGAAATTTCGGGACAGATCGAAGGGAAAGAGGAAAAAGTGGGACAAACCACGGGGATGTGGATCACGTTACCGCCGTCGAGCGATGGAAGTCAAGCGCTAGCCTCGGCGAGTAGGCCACGGGCCAGGGCGCGGATGCCAAAGTCGAAGAGCTTCTCGAAGGACTCGCCGGAACTGGCCAGCGCCTCGGAGAGGAGGGGAAACTCAGCTACCGGCAGCGCGCGCCAGTGGTCGTCGCACTCGTCGCCGCCCGAGACGCCGAGCGCGCCTATTCCCACCGCGCCGCGTACCGTGGCGGCAATCACGTTCATTCCCGCCAAAGCCTTTGCGGGCGGCAGGCCGGCGTCGCGCAAAATACCCACCAGCAGCTCGACCGGGCGCATGGCGGCCGGCGTCGCCGGTCCGCGCCCTAGCAAAATAGGCAAAGCATTGGCGTGAGCCAGCAAAACGCGGCGATAAGCGCCCGCCGCGTTGAGAATGCGCTCCTCGGCCGGCCGGGAAGGGTCGTCGACGCCAAGATCGATCGAAGACATGACGGCCTCGACAATGGCGTCGAACAACGCCTGCTTGTTGGGCAGATAGTAGTAAACCGCCATGGGATCAACGCCCAGCTCCGCCCCCAGCCGTCGCATCGAAAGAGCCTCCAGCCCCTCGCGGTCGACGATTGCCAGCGCCGCGGAGACAATTTTCTCGCGATCGAGCGGCGCGGCGGAAGGCTGTCGCTGCTTGCCCGCGAGCCAGCGGTGCGCGGATTTTTTGCTGTTTTTCGGCATGGTTTCGCTGCTCACGAAGATTTCATATTCCAAGGCTCTTGACAAATAAATTCTACACCGTAGAATCAGACTTGCGCGGTAATTCTACATCGTAGAAACCGCCCCCCGGAGAACACATGAACATCGCAATCTTGAACGGAGACAGCGAAGCTGCTTCGCCTTTTCAGGCCTACCTGCTCAAGCTCTCGCAGAAGCTGAAGGACCGCGGCCATACCGTCATCAAGCTGGACCTGGCCACGCTCAATTTAAAGGGCTGCAGCGGCTGCTGGGGCTGTTGGGTCAAAACGCCGGGCGAATGCGTCAAGCACGATGGCAGCGCCACTGTGCGGCGGGCCATCATCGATTCGGATCTAACGCTGCTGGCCTCGCCGATCACGATGGGCTTCACCTCGGCGCTGCTCAAGCGCGCCGCCGACCAGATGGTTCCGCTCATCCATCCCTACTTTGTCGTGGAAGGCGGCGAGATACACCACCGCGCGCGCTATGCCCGCTACCCGCTCATGGCCCTGCTGCTCGACGCCGGCGAGCAAGCCGATGCCGAAGACATTGAAATGACCACCGCGATCTGGCGACGCACGGCGCGCAACCTGAAAACGCGCCTGGCATTTACGGCAGTTGCCAGCCGCGACGCCGAGGAGGTGGCCAATGAACTCACTCTTGTTGCTTAACGGCTCGCCGCGCGGCGAACGCTCAAACTCGATCAAAATGCTAGAGCGCATCGCCGAAGGCTGGCGACGCAAGGGCGGCACGGTCGAAGCGCTGCATCTGGCGCGGCGCGATCAATTCGCGCGCGCCGTAACGGCCTTTGCCGAAGCGGAGACGGTGCTGCTGGGCATGCCTCTTTACACCGACGCGATGCCGGCGGTAGTCAAGGAGTATATCGAAGCCTTAATGCCGCGCGTAGCGGCGGCAAAAGCCGGCCTGCGCAATCCCACGCTCGGCTTTCTGGTGCAGTCGGGTTTTCCCGAGGCGCGGCACTCGCGGCCGGTCGTGAGATACCTCGAAAAACTCGCCGCGCGGCTCGGCTCGCGCTACGCGGGAACGATCGTGCGCGGCGGCGGCGGCGCGCTGGAGTGGATGCCGGAGCAGGCAAACAAAAAGCTGTGGCAGCAGTTGCGCGTTCTGGGCGAGCAGTTGGCGCGCGATGGGCAATTCGGCGCGGCGGAGCTCAAAGCCATCGCCGGCCGCGAACGCCTGGGCCCCCTTACCGTAATGCTGGCCACTCTGGCCTGCAAACTGCCCTTGACTCAATCCATGTGGAACAAGATGCTCAAAGAAAACGGCGTATGGGAGCGGAGATTTGACGCGCCGTACGGGCCGGCATTCCGCCCGTAAAAATCTCAGTTCCCTGCCCCTAGTCCCTTCGTCCCTTGCTTGTCTGCCGCCTGGCCAGCCGCGCCAGCGTGGCCTGCTCGCGCAAAACCTGCGGCAGCGGACGGGCCGGCGTCCCCCAGTGAACGGTTCCAGGTTTCAGGCCGTCGTTGGTGACGGTTTTGCCGCTGAAGACTCCGGCCTGGCCGCCGAGAATAACGCCGGGGCCAATGTGCGCGTGGTCGCCGATGCCCACCTGACCGGCGATAATCGCGCCCTTGCCCACGGTCGAGGAGCCGGAAAGCCCGGCCAGCGCCACGATGATCACATCCTCGCCGATCTCGCAGTTGTGCGCCACGTGAACCAGATTGTCGAACTTTGCGCCGCGGCCAACGCGCGTTACGCCCAGCGCCCCGCGATCGACCGTCGAGTTCGCGCCGATTTCAACCTCGTCTTCGATCACCAGCCCGCCCTGCTGCGGAAACTCCGTGTAAACGCCGCTGGCGGCATCGCGCACGTAGCCGAAGCCGTCCGCGCCCAGAACCACGCCGGCGTGCAGCACGACGCGATTGCCCAAAACAACGTCTGGATAGATGACGACGCGCGGATAGATGCGGCAATAGTCGCCGATGCGCACGCGCTCGCCCACAACCGCGCCAGCCTCGATGCGTGTATGGTCGCCGACGACGGCATCATCGCCGATCACCGCGCAGGCTCCCACGGTCACGCCGCTTCCCAGCTTCGCGCCTTTGCCGATCACCGCGCTGGCATGAATCCCTTCGCAGGGTGGCTCCGCGCGCAGCAGCTTGGCGGCGCGCGCAAACCACAGCCGAGGCTGATCGCACTCGACGACGGCAAGCTGTGGATTCGCGGCATAAGACTCCGGCGCGGCGGCTTTCAAAACAGCGGCCGCGGCAGAAGTAGCCAGAGCTTTGGCGGTCGAAGCCGCATCCTCGGCGAAGACCAGATCGGTCGCGCCGGCCTTGGCGTAGGAGCTGACTCCGGCGATCATTTGCTCCAGATTGCCCTGCGCGAGTTTGCCCCCGAGGGCTTCGATCAGTTCCGCCAGCTTCATCGTTTCCGCTCCCGTTTATCTTCAGTAAAGCCCCGGTTCGCCCGCCGGCCGCGTCTTCCAGCGACGGTGAATCCATAGCCACTGGTCAGGATAGCGCCGAATCCAGGATTCCAGAACGGCCGTCGCGCGGCGCGTGCCTCCGAGAATGTCTGCGGCAACGTCGTCCGTATGGGGAATCTCCACCTCCGGACCGAAGCGAAGAACATAGCGATGCTCGGCTGGCTCCCAAAGCATAAAACCAGGCAGAACGGCCGCGCCGGTTTTGCGCGCGATGTGCGCCAGCCCCGAAGCGGTGCAGGCCTCGATGCCGAAAAACGGCACGAATACGCCCTGCGGCGGGGTCATGTTGGTATCCACCAGGATGCCGACCGTTTCTCCCTTGCGCATGGCCATCAACAGGCCTCGGCCAAAGTCGTCTTTGGAGATGATGCGGTTGCCGTGCAGGCCGCGAATGCCATTGACGAAGCCGTCTAGCCGGCGATTGTCTAAATGCCGCGCGACGGCGTTCATCGGGTAGCCCATCAGCGAGTGGTAAAAGCTCGAAAGCTCCCACGCCCCGAAGTGAGCGGTAAGAACAAGTACGCCCTTGCCGCGCGCCTTGGCCGCCAGATAGTGCTCCAGCCCCTCGGTGCGCATCCAGTCGCGCGTGTTCTCCGGGCTGTAGCGGGTCATGCGGCAGAACTCCACCAATTGCCAACCCAGATGAATGTAGACGCCGCGCAGAATTTTTTCTCTGGCTTCGAAAGAGAGCTCGGGCAGAGCCATTTGAAGATTGCGCCGGCCCACGCGCCGCAGCCGGCCGATTCCCCAATAAACGGCGCAGGCGATGCCTTCGCCGAGCAAACGCGCAAGCCCGCGCGGCAACGCGCCCAAGCCGCGCGCAATGACAACCACCAGCCAGTATTCGAGATTTTGCCGCATGTTAGGACGCAAGCAACAGTGTAGCCGCTGGCGCGGCTGTAAAAAGAGAGGAACCGAATACAACATCGCGCCGGAAAGATGCGCGCGATGCGGCGGGAAACCCCGCCGCATCGGCACGGTACCGTTTACCGATCGTTTCTGGCTGCGACAAAGTGATGCGCCACGTCGCGGATCAATGCGACCGCGCCGGCCGGTACACCCACGCTGCCCCGCAAAATGTTCTCGAAGCTCTGCGGCGTGCCGTAATACAGCTCGGTGTCATCGCGGTTCTGGCTCACGCTGGTGCCGTCCAGATCGATACCGGCAAACAGTCCCTTGTTGCGCGAATAGCTCAGCAGTTCGGCGCCCATCTTCCAGTCGGTCGCCGCCTGGCCAGCGCGGCCCACCGGGCCGGCTGCCGCCGAGGCGTCACCGCCGATTTTGAACTTGTTCTTGAGCAGATCCTGCAAGCCGCGGTCGTTCATGGCCACCAGAATCAAGTCTGTGGACTGACCGCCGATCTGGAATCCGAAAGAGCCGCCGGCCATGCGGATAAAGACCGGAGCGCTCCAGCCGTGGCCAGTGCGGCAAGTCACGATGCCCTGGCCATACTGCGCGCCAAAAACAAACGCGCCCTTGACCATTCCGGGAACAATAGCAACGCAAGTAGCCGAACGAAGAATGTTGGTGGGGATAGTTTTATCTTGAGCTGCCATGATCTGGTCCAAGACCACCTTGGCCGCGTTAACGCGGCTCTGCAGATCCTCCCGGGAGGAAGCCGCATTGGCAGTCGAGGTGAGCAAAAAAGCGAGACAAAGAGAAACAACGGCCTTTTTCATGTCTATATCCTTTCAATTCTGCCCGTCAGCATTGCGCCGCGGACACGAGAGTTCGGATTCAACGCATCCGCCCCGCTGTGGGGACGGCGGAGATGAAGGTTCAAAAGGCGCGGTCTGTCTGCACGCAACGCCGGAACCTACTCGAACAGCCTATCGCATCCGGCGGAAAGAACGCACCCGCGCGAGAAGAAAACAAATGGGAGAAGAGCTGGAAGAGTCACCGATTGCCGCCCGGCCGAAGGCCGGCAAAAGCAGCATATTGCACGGCAAACTGAACGCCGTACATGGCGTTCAGTCCCAATACAAGATTGAGTTGTGGGGGAGGGGCTATAAGGCGAAACAACAATCTGAATTTTCCTTAAAAGCAAAAAAGAGGAGTTCCCAGGCATCATGGAAACATGCCGCCTGGGAACTCCTTTCCCCAGATCTGCGTTGTTTCTGTAAACATCATTGTGGAAAACTATGCTTCCACACAAGAGTACTAGTGGACCATGGCTTATAGTAACCACTTGATTTACTGCCTAGTAATATTACCGATGAGCTTTCCCGTTACAGACTTAGGATCGCAAAGCTGCGGCAAAAGAGAATGATTGAGGGCCGATAAAGACAGCTTAATGCGGTTATTGGAGCCTGTTTTATGCATAAGCCGCCCCACATAAGCCTTGACGGTACGTTGCTCGATTCCCAGCCGGGAGGCGATCTCGCGCGTGGAGTGCGCCATAAGAATAAGTTCAAGCACCTGCTGCTCGCGTGGAGTAAGTTGCGGATTAACCGTAGCCGATGTCTTGACGGGCACCTGAAGCAAACGATCAATCAAGAGCGAAAGCAGGCGGCGAGGAGCCCAAATAGAACCGCCGGCGACTTCCTCAATGGCCTTTCGGATCAGTGCGGGATCGGCGGCAAAGTCCAGATAGGCTCTGGCCCCGGCCATAATCGCCCCCAGAATGAGTTCGTCGTTGTCCGGCCCAATAACGATCAAGCGAAGGTCGGGACGATACTGGCGGATATTTTCAAGCATCTGCAGCGAACCCGATACGGAATAGAGATCGGCGATGAGGTACTCGATGTCGGGGTTGGCAAGCAGATCATGCTGGCTCCCCGACGCGGGAACAAACTGCGGTTTGCCTGGCTGCGAAGGCGAATCGAAGATGCTGGCAAGTCCGGCAAGCCGGATCGGTTCGGACGACAACAACCCAATGCGAATCGGGAGGGGGGTAGAGACTGACGATTTCATGGTGCTCCCATCTGCACGTGGCAGGATCTCCCCTGGAAGGCACGGTGGTCACACAGAGGCCCCTGAACAGCAATTCAGTATGCCATCGACCCGTTCCAAGCCTGACCGACAGCGGCACGCACTTATAGTTTGGGAAGAACAATCCCCTGTTGCTTTTGATACTTGCCCTTACGGTCGGCATAGCTGGTCTCGCATGGCTGGTCCGAACGGAAGAACAATATCTGGCACAACCCTTCATTGGCGTAGACCTTTGCCGGCAGCGGGGTCGTATTCGAGATCTCCAGAGTGACAAACCCCTCCCACTCCGGCTCGAACGGCGTAACGTTGACGATAATCCCGCAACGCGCATAGGTCGACTTTCCAACGCAAATCGTCAGTACATCCCTGGGGATACGAAAATATTCAACTGAACGCGCTAAGGCAAATGAATTGGGCGGAATAATGACTGAATTCCCTTGGACGGAAACGAATGAACGCTCGTCGAAATCCTTAGGATCAATAATGGCGTTATTCACGTTAGTGAAAATCTTAAACTCGTCCGAAACACGGAGGTCGTAACCGTAGGAAGAGAGCCCGTAGGAAATCACGCCGCCTGCTACCTGCTTTTCACTAAATGGCTCAATCATGCGATGCTTGATGGCCTGTTCCCTAATCCAACGGTCGCTTTGTATCGACATACACCTCCCGCCCTGGAGCGAAAATTTAAATAACGAACGGCGACGACGAGCAGTCACCCAACTTGATTACTCATATTACGAAAGAGAGCCACAATTGACAATGAGAAAAAAATAATTTGTCGTGCGAATCTCATGCACCATGGATAGAGCAGCCACACGAACCGGTTCGGGAAAAAGAAAATTCCTCAATCTAACATTCGCAGGTTTCCCAATCTTAGCGAAATCTGTACTATAAGCGATATGGGTCGTAGGTTGGCCCCTGCCAGTTCACGGCGAGCGAGGAAACTTCATTGATCAAGCAGGATATTGTTCATCATGTGGTTGAGCGCACGGGGTTGCCGCGCACTAAAGCGGAAGCAGCAGTGGACACAGTCTTTGAAGGATTGAAACAGGCATTGGCGGCAGGCGAGCGCATTGAACTGCGCGGATTCGGCGTCTTTAGCGTGCGCCCGCGCAAAACCGGCATTGGCCGCAATCCCCGAACCGGGACCGAGGTCAGCATCACTCCCGGCAAGGCGGTGCGCTTCAAGCCGGGCAAGGAACTGCATTCGATCGAGCCGGGCGCGACCGCCCACTAGCAAGAAGCTGCCGGCGCTTGTCTTACGCGGAGTTGCGCCAACTTGCGAGGTTGGCGCATGCGCGATGGGCCAACCCACTGTCGGCTGGCTTACATCAGTCGTAGTGCATCCACGTCCACAATCAGATTCCGGCGCGGTACGCCGGCCTTTGCCGCTTGCGCCAGCATGTCGCGGAGCGCCGTGTTGAGCGCCTTGCGCGAAGCTCCCTTCAAAATCAAGTGGAAGCGGTAGATGCTCTTGATGCGCGCGATCGGCGCCGTGCATGGGCCGAGTACCCGCACCCCTTCCGGCGTCTTTTTCTGGAACCATTTGCCCAACTCCGCCGACCAACCGGCGGCTTCTTCCAAATTTTGCGATTGCACCAGCACATTGGCCAGCACGCCAAAGGGCGGATAGTGCATCCAGCGGCGATACTTCAACTCCCGTTCGGCAAAGCCCGCGTAATCCTGCGCGGCGGCGGCCAAAATCGCGTAGTGCTCCGGGTAGTAGGTCTGCACCACGACGCGGCCAGGCAGCTCGCCGCGGCCGGCGCGGCCCGAAACCTGCGTCATCAGCTGGAAAACACGCTCGGCGGCGCGAAAATCGGGCATCGAGAGCGCGTGGTCGCAGCCAACGACGCCGACCAGCGTGACGTTGTGGATATCGTGGCCCTTGGCGATCATCT
>PMHC01000255.1:0-10152 GCA_003156495.1 Acidobacteriaceae bacterium | reverse complement strand
CGCAGTAGTGGCATTCCAGCCGCTGGCCTTCGCGAGCCTCCAGCTCTTCAAGCGAAGCCTTGTGGTGCGTCAGAGCGATGGCGCAGTTCTGGCACTCCAGCTTTTCGCCGCAGGCGCGGCAGATCACGGCAAAGGAGTAGCCGCGGCGATTGAGCAAGATCATCGTCTGCTCGCCGCGATCGAGCGCCGCGCGCGTCTGCTCGACCAGCGTGCGAGAAAAGAGCTGGTCCTGGCCGGTCTGCTGAAACTCCTGGCGCATGTCGACCAGTTCGACTGCGGGCAGCGGCCGGTGCATCACGCGATCAAGCAGCTCGATGCGTGCATATTTGCCGCGCGCGGCGTTCTGCCAGCTTTCCAGCGACGGCGTGGCCGAACCCAGCACCGCGACCGCGCCGGCCAGTTTGGCGCGCATCACGGCCACGTCGCGGGCGTTGTAGCGCGGCGTCTCCTCCTGCTTATAACTCTGGTCGTGCTCCTCGTCGACCAGAATCAGGCCGAGGTTAGGCGCGGGGGCGAAAACAGCCGAGCGGGTGCCGACAACGATCGGCGCTTCGCCGCGCCGGATGCGCCGCCACTGCTCGCTGCGCTCCTCGGGGGTCAGCGCGGAGTGCAGCAGCGCGACCTTTTGCCCGAAGGCCTGGTCGAGCAGGCCGACGGTCTGCGGCGTCAGCCCGATTTCGGGCACCAGCAAAATCGAGGACAAGCCTCGGTCGAGGGCCTGCTGCATGGCTGCCAGGTAGACGGCGGTCTTGCCCGAGCCGGTCACGCCAAAAAGTAAAAAAGCCTGGAATGCCCCGAGCGCCGAAGCGATCTTTTCGACTGCTCCGTTTTGCGCCGCATTCAGCGCAAAGGGTTCGGCAGCCGGCGCGAGGCCGCCGAGATGGAAGGCTTGAGGCCGCTCATCAATGCGCACCAAGCCGCGACGCACCAGCGTTTGCAGGGTAGACGAAGGCAGGTTGCGGCTGCGCAGATCGGCCAGCGGCAACTCGCCGCCATGAGCCGCCAATTCGGTCAAAATCGTCTGCTGCTTCGCGGTCAGCTTGGGCAGGCAGCATTCGGCCGTGCGCACGGCAAAGCGTTCCATGCGACGAGCGTCGCGCCCGGCGGCGGCGGTCTCGCGCGCAATCCACTTTTTGCGCACCATAGCCGCCAGCACCGGCAGCGAAGCCGCCGTGGCCGTGCGCAACGTGGAAACCTTCACAGGCTCGCCCGAGGCCAGCCGTTCCAGTACGCGGCGCTCCATGTCCTGGGATTCTTTCGAAAGCCGCGCGCCGCGCTGGCCGAAGAGCGTACGCCCCTTGCCCGGATCGCCGTCGAGACTCGAGGCCAACAAGTCGCGGCCGCGATCGGCCAGCCGGTAGTAAACGCTGCGGCGTACCTCGGCCGTAAGCGGCAACATGGCGCGCAACACCTCGCCCAGCGGCGCCAGATAATACTGCGCGATCCAATCGGCCAGTTTGAGCAGATCTTCGCTCAGCAACGGCTCCTCGTCGAGCACAGCCTCCAGGTAGCGCAGTTCCACATCGACCGGAGCCTTGACGCCGGTAGCCGTCACCACGCCGATCAGCTTCTCGTTGCGGAAGGGCGCAATGACGCGCGCCCCGCGCTGGGGCGACTGGTCCAGCCGCACGCCGTAGGTAAAGGTATGGTCGAGCGGCACCGGCAAAGCGACTTCGCAAAATGAAGGCATGGAGACAAGATCAAGTGTAGGGGATGCGGCGAAGCCGGGGCCCGGCACGACGCAAAATCCACCGCGCACGCGCCGACCCGGCTCCATTACAATCCATTGCGATGAGCCCGCAAACTAAAATCGCCAACTCTTTAACGGCTATGGCCAAGCCACGCGCCACGCACTCGCCCGTTACGCTCTCGATCGACATTGGGGGAACGGGAATCAAAGCCATGCTGCTCGACCGGCGCGGCAAGCCGCTCAGCGAGCGGGAACGCCTCCTTACGCCAGCCATCTCCACGCCGCGCGCCGTCCTGCGCGTGCTCGACCAACTGCGTGAACGGCTGCCGGGCTTCGACCGCGTCTCGGTGGGCTTTCCCGGCGTCATTAAGCACGGTGTCACGACTTATCAGGCGGTCAACCTGCATCCGTATTGGGCAAATTTTCCGCTGCAACGCGAGCTTGAAAAGCGCTGGAACAAACCCGTGCGCGTGGCCAACGACGCCGCCGTGCAAGGCTACGGTGCGACTCACGGCGACGGCGTGGAGCTGGTGCTGACGCTGGGCACAGGACTAGGTTCGTCGCTTTTTACCGATGGACATCTCTGTCCCGGCCTCGAACTAGGGCAACAGCACTGGCGCAAAAACAAAAGTTATGAAGACCTGCTCGGCCAATGCGGCCTCAAGCGCGCCGGAAAAAAGCGCTGGAACAAATTGCTTCAGGCGGCCATCGAAGAGACTCGCCTGCTCTTCAATTGGGACCATCTCTACCTGGGCGGCGGCAACGCGCGGCTCATCGACTTCAAGCTGCCCGAGGGCGTGACCGTGGTCTCGAACAACTCCGGCATCCTGGGCGGCGTGGCCCTGTGGCGCGAGGGGTAGCGGCAGCACGCCGGAAACCTGGCTGCGGATGCAACTGGCCTACGATCTGGCGCAAGCGCTCAAAAACGAATCCAAAATCAAGATCAAGCGGCTGCGCGCGGCGTAAGTGTCACTTTCCTACTCTCGCCGCTTCGGCAGCTTCAGCCCCAGCACCTTCATGGCAATCTGCAAATCGGCCCAGGCTTCTTTNNGCGATTTGCAGGTCGGCCCAGGCTTCTTTTTTCTGGCGCGGATCGCGGAGCAAAAAAGCCGGGTGATAAGTGACGATGAGATTGGTTCCTCGATAGGCGTGTATGCGCCCGCGCAGGCTGGCCAGCGGCTGCCGCGCGCCCAGCAAGTAAGTCGCGGCGGTCGCGCCCAACGCCACCAGAACCTGCGGACGAACAACGTCGATCTGCCTAAAGAGAAACGGCGAGCAGGTGTTGGCCTCGACCGGCTCGGGCGTGCGGTTCGACGGCGGACGGCACTTGACCACATTGGCGATGTAAACCTCTTCGCGCTTCAGCCCCATCGCCGAGATCATGTTATTGAGCAGTTGTCCGGCGCGGCCCACAAAGGGCAACCCTTGCGCGTCCTCGTCGGCGCCAGGCCCCTCGCCGACAAACATCAGCCGTGCATTGGGATCGCCATCGCCAAAGACCAGCTTGTGACGGCCTGAGTGCAGCGGGCAGCGGGTGCAATCGCCAATCTCGTCGCGAATAAGCTGTAGCGCCGAGGCGTGCTCGGCAACGGGAACGGCGGGGGCGATTTCAGGCGGCGCGGCAAAAACCTTGCGAGGACTGATGGCGGGCTCCTCTCCAAAAAAATTAGGTGGTGGCGGGGCCGATGCCGCCTGATGCGGATGCGCGGCCGGAACGGAAGCGCGCTCTTCGCTGGTCGCGGGAGCTGCGCTTCTAGCCGAACTCTGCATCGGCGCGGAAACAGGCTCAGCAACAACAGAGGCAGCCTCCAGCGCCGCTTGCAATTCAAGCGGAACCGGGCGGCGATAGAACTCGGCGAGGCCGAGATCGCGATAAAAGCGAAGGCGCTCGGCCACGGCCTCACGCACGGCGGAATCGAGAACGGGCGACACGGGCGGCTACTCCACAACAATCTTGCGACGCGCGGCGACATGCGCTTGGCGCAGCTGTGCATCGGCCGGACGGCTGTCAATTTCGACCATGACGGCGCGAGGGCGGCGAAGAATCAAAATCTCGTCGAGAATGCGATCGGCCAGTTCGCGTTTGGGCATCAGTGGCAGCTCGACAGCGGTCGAAGAGGTCAGGAAAGTAGCGGCGTTGTTGTCGGCGTCAATGCCGGCCTTGCTGCCAGAAACATCGTTGACGACGATCGCGTCGGCCCCTTTAGCCAGCAGTTTGGCGCGGCCGTTAGCCATGCGATTTTCCGTCTCGGCGGCAAAGCCAATAATGAGCTGGCCGGGCTGGCGACGGCGCACGACCTCGGCGAGAATGTCTTCGGTCGGAGCCAGTTCGAGCGTCATCGGTCCCTTGCGCTTGAGCTTCTGCGCGGAAACGGAAACGGGCCGGTAATCGGCCACGGCGGCGGCCTTGACGACGAGCGTAGCTTCCTTCATGCGATCAAGCACCACCGCGCGCATCTGGTCGGCCGTGGTGACTTTGACCAGTTCGCAATTCGCCGGCGGAACCAGATTCACTGGTCCGCTGACGAGAATCACCTTTGCGCCACGGCTGCGCGCGGCTTCAGCCAGCGCGTAGCCCATCTTGCCACTGGAACGGTTGCCGATAAAGCGAACGGGATCGAGCGCCTCGCGCGTGCCGCCAGCGGTGATGAGAACAACCTCTTCGGTCAAATCCTGACAGCGCCCCAGCGAACAGAGGACAGCATCGGCGATGGGTTCCGGCTCGGCCATGCGTCCGGCGCCGATCGCGCCGCAGGCCAGCTCGCCGGTTCCCGGCTCGATGACGCGCACGCCGCGCTGGCGAAGAATTTCCAGGTTCGCCCGCGTGGCCGCGTGGNNATCGTCGGCGATGCCGTGAGCGAATTTTGCCAGAATGTCGGCCGTGGCGGGCGCAACAACCAGCGCCTCGGCCCACTCGGCCTCGGCAATGTGCTCAATACCGTTCTGCTCGCCCGAGCTCCGCTCATCCCACATACTGGTAATAACTTTGTGGCCTGTGAGCGAAGCAAAAGTGAGCGGCTGCACAAACTTCTGCGCCGCATTGGTCATCACCACATGCACTTCGGCGGACTGACGCACGAATGCGCGCACCAATTCCGCCGCTTTGTAGGCGGCGATTCCTCCAGAAACGCCCACGATAATTCTCATGGTTTCGATTGTAGTGCAGGGGGCAATCGTCGGCGATCGGCAGCCCGTACGCGAAAAAAGCGCGAGCAATTAGAAGCAGTAATTTCCCACGGTCTGAAGGGGCGCGCTGCTCACTGCCAACTGTATCAGAGCATTTTTACCAATTATGTAGAGTGCTGAATCGTGCTGAAGGTTGACGCTCACTGATCTTCGCGTCAACTCAGCGATCCTGAGTTCTATGCACCTTTGGTAAAAATGCTCTAGCTGAGCAGGATGGGAACTGCGGGGCCTTCGACAAGAGGCTTTTGCACCACGGTGTCGGATTTCACATAAGAAATTTTGCCTGCGGCAATCTCATCCTGGGCGATGCGGCAGGCCTTATTGGAATGCGAGGAAACTAATGCATGGGAACCATTCTGCAGTTGACGCGCACGACGCGCTGCTACCAGAACTTTGCGATAATTTGAATCGAAGCCGGTCTCAATCGTCATCTGAGTCATCTCCAAAGAGAAGTGGTTGTTGGCCTGGAGGTCCATCGATGCCGAAAGCCTCCAGTACGGGTTTTAGCCGTTCCTGCGAGTTTTTTTGCAGGCAGGCGGCGGCTACCTCTAGAACCCGGCGAAAACGGTGGGCAATAGTTTCCCCATTGCGATAGAAGCGCTCGGCTTGCACGATCGCTTCTAATTGCGCCACCGCCCGGTCGAGAACATCGTTGACCAAAATATAGCCGTAATCGCGATAATTCTCAATCTCGCGACTGGCCTCGCTCAATCGGCGGTAAAGCTCGGACTCGTTGACGACGCCTTCGGCGCGGCTACGGTTGCGCAGGCGCGTGCGAAGAATTTTGGGATTGGGAGGCAGGACAAAGATGGAGACGGCCGCAGGCATTTTGGCGCGCACTTGCGTGGCGCCTTGTACGTCGATGTCGAGCATCAGATCGTGACCGACGGCCAGCGCCTCGTCGAGCGACTGGCGAGCCGTGCCGTAGTAATTACCGAAAACCTCGGCGTGCTCCAGAAAAAGATCTTGCTCGATCATGCGCTCGAATTCCTCGCGAGTAGTGAAGTTGTACTCGCGCCCGTTCTCCTCGGAGCCGCGCGGCGCGCGCGTCGTCCAGGAAACAGCGAAATCGATGCCCGCAACCTGCTGGCGAAGCTCGTTAACCAAAGTGCTCTTGCCAGAGCCCGACGGCGCCGAAATGATAAAGAGAATCCCTGCCACGAAGCCGTTGTTCCTTTCCTTTTTCCCAATATGCTAGTAGTACGAGTCTCTCACGTGGAGGGGGTATTTATCCCATTCCCCTTCCCGAGCATCCTTACCGCGGGCTATCGCCCAGCGTCACTCTATATTTTGGACCTGTTCGCGGGCTTTTTCGATCTCCGCCTTCATGTCCAGCCCTAGTTCGGTAATGCGCGTTCCCTGCCCGCCAACGCCACCGGTTTTAGAGAGCAGCGTGTTGGCCTCGCGATTCATCTCCTGCAGCAGGAAGTCGAGCTTCTTGCCCGCCTCGCCGCCGGCCGAAAGCAATTCGCGAAAATGCCCGATATGCGTCACCATGCGGGTCAGTTCCTCGGAAATGTCGCTGCGGTCCACAAACAGGGCAACCTCTTCGAGCACGCGCTGTTGATTGAACTCGGGCCCTACGGCGGCCGTTAGCCGCTCCGTCAAACGCTCCTGGTAGCGCCGCTCAATCTCGGGCCTCACCTCGGCAATGCTGGCCGCGGCGTCGGCCAAGCGGCTGAGGGTGGCGCGCAAAATCGCATCGAGGGCCTCGCCCTCTCGCTCCCGCATCACCTTCAATTGGTCGAGCAGCGGCACCACCTGTTCCAGCACGCTGGCCGACAACGCGCTGAAATCGATGTCGCCGCGTTCCTCGGCCTGCAGCGCGCCGGGCAGGCGCAACGCGGCATTCAAATCGGGTTCGCAGGCAAGGCAATGCTCGGCGCGCGCAGCGTTAAAAGCGACAAGATAAGCCGAAATCAGCTCGCGGTTGTATCCGCTTCGGGACTGCGTGGAGCGATCGACGGAAAGCGTCAGATCGATGTGGCCGCGGACGAGTTTCTCCTTGAAGACACGGCGCAGTTCCATCTCCAGCCCGTCCAGGCCGGAAGGCAGGCGAAATTGGAGATCGAGAAAGCGGTGATTGACGCTTTTGACGGTGAGCGTGTAGTTGAGCTGCGCAGTTTCGCCAAGCGGCAGGCTCACCTGTACGCGCGCAAAACCGGTCATGGACGAGATCGACATTCTTGCTCCTAATTCTTACTCCTAGGGCTGGACGGCCGGCGGCGTGGCCGCCCCGCCATTCGCCAACTGTGTGTCGGGTGAATCGATAAATTGCAACTGGTAAAGCCTCTGATAGGTGGGCGAAATGTTAAGCAACTCCTCGTGCGTGCCAATTGCCGTGATGTGTCCACTTTCGAGAACGGCGATGCGGTTGGCCCGGCGGATCGTCGAAAGCCGGTGCGCAATCACCAGCACCGTGCGATTCTGCATCAGATTGGCCAGCGCCTCCTGCACCAGCGATTCGCTTTCGGAGTCGAGGGCGGAAGTGGCCTCGTCGAGAATAAGAATCGGCGCGTTTTTAAGAATGGCGCGGGCAATAGCGATGCGCTGGCGTTCGCCGCCGGAAAGCCGGAATCCTTTTTCGCCGATCACGGTCCGGTAGCCCTGCGGCATCTGCAAAATAAAATCGTGCGCCAGGGCATTGCGCGCCGCCTGCTCGACCACCTCGTCGGTGACCTCGGATTGGCCATAGGCGACGTTGTTGCGCACCGTGTCATTAAAGAGAATCGTCTCCTGCGTGACCTGAGCGATCTGGCGGCGAAGCGAAGCTAGCGTTAAATCACGCAGGTCGTGGCCGTCAATCAGGATGCGACCGGAGGTCACGTCGAAAAAGCGCGGAATCAGATTGACGAGCGTGGATTTGCCCGCGCCGCTGGGACCGACTATGGCCAGCAGCTCGCCGGCGTGGACATCGAGATTGACGTGATGCAAAATCTGATGCTCGCCCTCGGCGGCCGAATAAGAAAAGCCTACATCCTCGAATTGAATGCCCTGACGGAAGCGGGTAAGAGTCGCGGCGTGAGGCTGCTCGACCACATCGTCGACCATGTCGAGAAAAGAAAAAATCGAAGACGAAGCGCCCATCGCCTGTTGGAAGCAGTTGTAGAAGTAGGCGAAGCGGCGCAGCGGGTCGTAGAGTTTGAAGAGCAAAAAGATGAACGCGCCAAAGGCTCCGATGGTCATGTGGCCGCTCTTGATTTCGTTGCGGCCGACCCATAGCAGCAACGCGATGCCGATAGCACCGATCGAATCCATCAGCGGCGAGCTGATGGACTGCACGCGCACGCTGCGCAGATTGGCGCGGAAGAGCCGCTTGGCGGCGCTCTTGAAGCGCAAAACCTCCATCAGCTCGGTATTGAATGCCTTCACGATGCGATTGCCGGTGACCGTCTCGTGCAGAATGTTCTGAATTTCGGCGAGCTTGTCCTGGCCGGTGCGGGTGCGCATGCGCACCTCGCGGCCGATTTTGCGAATCGAGGTAACGACGACGGGAATGAACAGCACCAGCGCCCAGCTTAGATAACCACCCAAATGGATGACGAAGGCGATGGCGACCAGGAAAGTGAACAGTTGCTGCAAAAAATCGCCCAACACGGAGCTGAGTGAACTCTGCACGCGATCGACGTCGTTAATCAGCGTGGAAAGAATCGTGCCGGTGGGGTGCTTATGGAAAAAGCTGGAGGAGCGCCGCAGCGTGACTTCGTAAAGGTGATTGCGCAGGTCGGTGATGGTGCCGAAGCCGGCGTAATTGACCAGATAATTGCCGAGATAATCGCAAATGCCTTTGAGAATAGTCGCTAAGACCAGTGAGAATGCCACCACATCCCAAGCGTTGTGCAGATGCAGAAAAGGCGGCACGAAAACTCGCAGGTCAAAATGCCAGGACGATTTGGGAACGCCCAGAATAATCGGACCTTCTGGCGAGCCCGGCGCCAGCACGCGATCGAAGATCGGCTCCAGGAGCAAAATGCGAAAGGCGTCGAGTACACCCACGATCGCCGACAATATGACGCCCGGCAGCCATTCAAGCGTATAGGGCAGCCCATAGCGCAGCAAGCGGAGAAAGTTCTTCATAGCAGCCAGCCCGTCTTGTGTTTCACGCCGCGCCGCGGCGATCTTGGATGGGGCTCAAAATCGGCGCTGAGGTCCATCCACGTATTGTAGCCGGGCCCCCCGGAAAGCACCTATTGTTATGATGGCTTGGTGAACGATCGAGCAATCTTCGGCGGCCTGCGTACCGTATTTCTAGACCGCGACGGCATTCTGAACGAGTCAATGCCGGAAGGCGAATACGTCACGCGGTGGGAGGATTTCCACGTCCTGCCGGGCGTGCCGGAGGCGCTGCGGCTGCTTAACGAAGCCGGGTTGCGCGTGGTGGTGGTCACCAATCAACGCGGCATCGCGCGCGGATTTTATACCGCGGCCGATGTCGAGCGATTCCACCGCGCCTTTGCGCGGCAGCTTGAAGAAACCGGAGCGCGCATCGACGGTTTTTTTGTCTGCCCGCATGAAAAAGGCCAATGCCACTGCCGCAAGCCACTGCCGGGACTCTTCGAGCAGGCCGTCCGGCGCTTCCCCGAAATTACAGCGGCCGCCAGCGTGATGATCGGCGATGCGCTCTCCGACATTGAATTCGGCCGGCGGCTGGGAATGAAAACCATCTTCATCGCCGGCGACAAGTTGCGCCCCATGCAGCGCGCGGAAAAAGCGGCGCGTCTGGCCGACCTGCGCTGCGCTTCCCTGCCCCAGGCTGTAGACGCACTGCTCGCGGCACGTTCATCGCACTAGACAAAACTCAGCTCAAGCCCGCTTCAAATCCACAATCGCTTTCAGAATCGTCTCCGGCTGTGGCAGAATCGCCTCTTCGAGCTTGGGGTGATAGGCGACAAAAGTGTCCAGCGCACCGATGCGGCGAACCGGCGCGTCTAGCTCGTCGAACAGCTCATCGGCAATGCGCGCGGCCAGCTCGGCGCCGTATCCCCAGCTCAGCATGTCTTCGTGGGCAATCAGCACGCGGTTGGTCTTGCGCACCGATGCGGCAATCGCCTCCCAGTCATACGGGTTGAGCGTGCGCAGGTCGAGAATCTCGACGTCGATTCCCTGCTCGCGCTCGGCGCGCTGCGCCGCCTGCAACGCGCGCGACACTAATGCGCCGTAAGTCACGATGGTGAGGTCTTTGCCGGGGCGAACGACTTTGGCTTTGCCAAAGGGAATGGCGAACTCCGGGCCGGGATAGAGCGCGCGGCCGGCCGGCTCGCGATAGAGCCGCTTGT
>PMHC01000167.1 GCA_003156495.1 Acidobacteriaceae bacterium | reverse complement strand
CTCGTTGAAAGACATTCTGCGAGTTTTTCCGCTTGCCTGTAAAGCCGTGCCCCTTCAATTTTAGGCGGTCACGAAGCTAGCCGCATAATCTTCGCGGTTCAGCAGCAGGGGAGATTGTCGAGCTTGTGGTTGGCTTCTGTTGCGGCGAAGGATTCCGGAGGCAGCGGAACTCCGTGCAGCGTTTGCCAGACGCGGCGCGCGGCGGCCGAGACGACGGCGACCACGCCAACTAAAAACAGCGCCATCAAAAGCACGTCAAGATAGCCCTGGAGCATGAAGCCGGGCTTGTGCGCCAGCGGCCAGAAGATGTCGGTGATTGAAAGCAGCGCGGCGGCGAAGGTTGTGACGCCGACAAAGACCATGGGGATGGCCGTGACCCATGCGTAGCGCAACTTGCCCTGGTTGATCAGATAGACGGTGATGATGGCCAGAGCGATCGTCGCCAATAACTGATTGCCCGCGCCGAAGAGCGGCCAGATGGTCGAGATCGATCCGGTATAGATGAGATAGCCCCAGGAGCCGACGACCAGCCCGGTGGAGATAAGAATGCCGGGAATCCAGTTGGAGTTGGAGAATGGTTTGGCGACGCGGCCGAGCATTTCCTGCAGTAGGTAGCGGGCCGAGCGGGTGCCGGCATCGACGGTGGTGAGGATGAAGAGCGCCTCGAACATGACGGCGTAGTGGTACCAGTAGCTGACCAGCGTGTTCATGCCGGGGAGTCCACGAAAGATGTGCGCCATGCCGATGGCCAGCGAAACGCCGCCGCCGGTGCGTCCGGCAAGATTTTCGCCGACTTCGGCCGAGAGACCGGGCAGCTCGACGGTGTGCAGGCCGAGATTTCCGAAGACCGCAGGGGGAACGTTGATGGCGTAATAGTCGCCGGGGTTGAGCGAGCAGGCGGCGACCAGGGCCATGACGGCGACCAGCGCCTCGGCCGACATGGCGCCGAAGCCGATAAAGCGCGCGTCGGATTCCTTATCGAGCATTTTGGGCGTGGTGCCGGAGGCGATCAGTGAGTGAAAACCAGAAATCGCACCGCAAGCGATGGTGACAAAGAGGAATGGGAAGAGCGGGCCGTGGATGATCGGTCCGCCGCCGTGGACGTATTGGGTGAAGGCGGGAAACTGCATTTTGGGATGGACGACGAAGATGCCCACGCAGAGCAGCGCGATGGTGCCGAGTTTGACGTAGGTGGCCAGATAATCGCGGGGTTCGAGCAGCAGCCAAACGGGCAGCGAGGAGGCGATGAGGCCGTAGATCATCAGGATCATCGTGATCTGATGGGGCGAAAAGGAGAGCCAAGAGGCTAGCGAAGAATGCGCTACGGCGTGGCCGGCGATGACGGCGGCGAAGAGCAGAATGACGCCGGCGATCGAGGGTCCGGTGATGCGGACTTTGCCGGGGCAGGAGCGAAACATCCAAAGGCCCATGGCCATGGCGATGGGAACGGTCATGCCGATGGTGAAGACGCCCCAGGGGCTGCTGGAAAGCGCGTTGACGACGACGATGCCCAGCCCGGCGAGGGTGACGAGCAGGATAAAGAGAACGGCGAGCATGGTGACATTGCCGGCGAAGGGACCGATTTCGGTGAGGGCGATGTCGGGCAGCGAGCGGCCCTTGTGGCGGACCGAGGCGATCAGGACGGTGAAGTCGTGAACGCAGCCGGCGAGTACGGCTCCGAGGACGATCCAGAGAAAACCGGGAGCGAAGCCGAATTGCGCCGCGAGGGTGGGGCCGATCAGCGGGCCGGCGCCGGCGATGGCGGCGAAGTGGTGGCCGAAGAGAATGATTTTAGGCGAAGCGAGAAAGTTGTGGCCGTCGGCCAGGGTGTGGGCCGGGGTGAGCCGGCGGTCGTCGAGGGTTAGAACTTTGGCGGCCAAAAAAGCCGAGTAGTAACGGTATCCGAGAACAAAAACGCAGAGAGCTCCGACGAGCAGCGCCAGGGTATTCACATCCGCCTCACATGCGATGAAATGTAGTCGTTATCGCAAAGCCGAATTATCGCACCGGATGAGAATGGGGCGTCCCACGGGCTGCCTCAAGCGGCTTCAAGAACGAGATGCTTGCCCAGCGCGCGGAGAGCGAGATCGATGCGATCGATTTTCGTCGGGTGGCGGAGATCGGTCAGACGATTGACCTCCTGCTTGGTCGAACCGATGCGGCGCGCCAACTCAATGGGACGGATTTTTTGGCGCAGCATTTCATTGAGCAACAGAACCTTGGCCGCAACGCTGGGCGGCAGCTCGACGACCGTTTGACCGCGTTTGGGCCGGGAAGGCATGGGGACCGGACGATGATCGTCGAAGTAAAACTCCATGGCTGTTTCCAGGGCTTCACGGGCCATCGCAAGTGCGTGCGCGCGGTTGTCGCCCTGGGTGATGGCTTCGGGAATATCGGCGAAAGTGGCAAGGAAAAACTTACCGTCTTTACGAAGATTGACCGGATAGCCGCGCATGATTATTCCCTCTATTTGAGCCCCAGTTGTTTTTTGACGGCTTCGACCAGCCCTTTTCCGAGTTCCTTGCAGTGCATGGGGAGAACGGATTGGCGGCCGTTGAAAAACAGCTTGAGATGAGAGCCCGACTGCGCGCCGAACTGGACGCCTTGGCTGGCCAGCCACCGCTTGAACTCGGAGCTCTTCACCGTTCCATAGTACACAAAATTGTTTACTTGGGCAAGCCTGAATATAAGCCTTTGCATCCGCGGGCGGAGATTGTGCATCGAAGAATTGGTTGTTTAAACAAATAATCGTCTGATGAGGGCGAAAAATCCGCGACAGGAAAGCGTGAGTGCGATGACGACAGAGGCAAAACGGCAGCCGGCGATTTATTTGCCGCACGGCGGCGGGCCGTGCTTTTTTATGGATTGGACGTGGGGGCCGGCCGATACGTGGCAGCCGACGCAGCGGTTTTTGGAGGGGCTGGCGGGGCAACTTCCCTATCCGCCCAAGGCGATTCTGGCGGTGAGCGCGCATTGGGAGGCGGCGGGCTTCGTGGCCGGAGCGGCGGCGGCCCCGGAGCTGATCTACGACTATTCCGGATTTCCCGAGCACACATATCAGTTGCAGTGGCCCGCCCCGGGCGCGCCTGAGCTGGCGGCGCGCGCAGTGCGTTTGCTGGCCGATGCGGGAGTGCCCACGGCGGTTGATCGGGAGCGCGGATACGATCACGGAGTTTTTGTGCCGCTGAAGGTTGCCTTTCCCGAGGCGAAGATTCCCACGGTGGAGCTTTCAGTGGATGGCTCGCTCGATCCTGCACTGCACCTGGCGGCGGGCAGGGCGCTCAGGCCGCTACGCGAAGAGGGAGTTTTGATCGTGGCCAGCGGAATGAGCTTTCACAATCTGCGCGCCTACCTGCGGCCGGAAACAGTCGAGCGGGCGCGGGCCTTCGATGCGTGGCTGACGCAGGCGGTCGAATCGCCGGCCGAAGAGCGCAGCCGGCAACTTGAGCACTGGCGCGAGGCGCCCTTCGCGATCTTCAGCCATCCGCGCGAAGAGCATCTGATTCCGTTGATGGTGGCCGCGGGAGCTGGAGGCGAAGCTCCGGGAAAACGCATCTTCAATGACGAGCCGATGGGAGCGGCGATCAGCGCGTATCGCTTCGATGGGTGAGAAAACAGTTATCAGTTGTCAGTTATCAGTTGTCAGTTAACAGCTATCAGCTTTCAGCTCGATGGTGAAGATTCATTTCATGTCGTGCCCTGACACTTCTTACAGCCCTCACTGAACATTCAACAATCGCTAAAACCGTGCCCTGATACAAAGCTCAGTGTTAAATTCCCCGCCTTAACTTGGTGGTGCCCTCGGTCTCAAAATTGAGACCGGGGGCACCCGGCTGAGAGCTGATCACTGACGGCTGAAAGCTGTCTTTATCCGCGCAGAAAGTCTTTGACTTTTTGCAGCATGGTTTCGCGGCTCAGGTCGCTGATGGTGTTGGTGAGCGGAAGACTCTTGGGGCAGGCCTTGACACAGTTCTGTGCGAAGCCGCACTCCTGAATGCCGCCGTCGCCGGAGATGGCGCGCAGACGCTCCTCTTTGAGAACGCTGCCGGTGGGGTTGTTGTTGAAGAGCTTGACCTGAGCGATGGTCGCCGCGCCCACGAAGCCAGTAGCTTCGGTGAACTGCGGGCAGACTTCCATGCAGCAGGTGCAACTGATGCAGTTGGAGAGCGGATAGCTGGCTTCCTGTTGCTGGGGGAAGACGCGGGGGCCGGAGCCTAGATCGTAGGTGCCGTCGACGGGGACCCAGGCTTTGACTCTCATCAGGTTTTCGAATAGAACGGCGCGATCGACCTGAAGGTCGCGGACCAGCGGGAACTTCGCGAGCGGCTCGACGCGGATGGGCTGTTCAAGATTGTCGACCAGCGCCGAGCAGGCCATGCGGGCCTTGCCGTTGATCCTCATCGCACATGACCCGCAGATTTCCTCCAGGCAATTTGAGTCGTAGGTGATGGGGGTGGTGGCGCGTCCGTCGGCGGTGACGGGGTTGGCGGCGATCTCCATCATGGCGGAGACGACGTTCATGCCGGGGCGCCATTCGAGCTCGAAGCTCTCCCACACAGACGGGGCATCGGGGCTGGCCTGGCGCTTGATCTCAAATGCTACGGTTCTGGTTGCCATGATGTTCTTGATCCCTCAGGGGCTAAAGCCTCGGATTCTTTTGTTCGGTCCATGCGGCACGCGACCCAGAGGGTACCCCGGTCGTGCCCTTTCAAAACTAAAGTCGTGCCCTGATACGGAGCTATTTCGTCGCCGTGTAGCTGCGCGGGCGCGGCTTGATGTACTGCGTATCGACCTGTTCGTATTCGAATCGCGGGCCTTGGGGCGCGCCGGTAAAGCTGGCCTTGGTG
>PMHC01000097.1 GCA_003156495.1 Acidobacteriaceae bacterium | reverse complement strand
GGCGTCCGCCGCTGGCCGGATCAGTAGCCGCACCCACAGCTTGCAGCAGCATCTCGGCCGGCGTAAAGCCCAGCGCCAGGCACAGCGCGCGATCGCGATAGTAGGGGAAAAACCAGTCGTAGCCGGGGCGCAGAGCCAGCGCCGCGCCCACCTGCAGCGCCTCGTGGCCGGCGCCGGAAATTTGGAAGAAGACCTTCTGCTGGCGCTTGAGCAAAACTTCGCGGTCGTCCAAAGCGCGCGAAAGAAAGATCAAACGATAGATTTCGATCAGTCGCTGGCCACTCACGCGGTCCGAAGAAGATGATGCCCACGGCGCGCTGGCGCTGGAAGCGGCTAAATTCATTTCGGTTGACCCCCGACCCGATTCACGGATTCCTACTTTGATTGTAAAGATGCGCGAGGACTGCGGAAGGATGCGCGTCTCACTGCGCGGACCGGTCCCGCAAAAAGCAGCTTCCCGCCCGCCCGCGCACAGGCTAGTCTAGGTAAAGGAGTTTTGCATGTCTCTTCCATTGATGGCAGCCAATTGGATACTGGCCTCGCGCTGGGGAGTTTTCCAGGAGGGCCGCTTTCTGGGCAAAGTGCTCGACGAGTGGATCGACGACAGCCAGGAGTTCATTCGCGCCAAGCTGCCGCACCTGATCGTCATCGCCCTGATCGCGCTGCTGCTCAGCCATCTGCTCAAGCTGATTACCTACCACATGACGCGCGCCGCCGAGCAAAGCGGCGCCGGCCCGGCCCGTATGGGTGAAGTCCGAACGCTCTCCGGCGTAATTCGTGCGACCGGGTTGGCGATCATCAGCCTGATCGCCGGCTTCATGGCACTAGACGCGATCGGCTTCAATCTGGCGCCGCTTTTGGCCTCGGCCGGAGTGGCCGGAGTGGCCATTGGCCTGGCCGCGCAGAACATCGTCAAGGATATGTTCAACGGCTTTCTGATTCTCGTCGAAGGCCAGTTCAGCGTGGGCGACACGGTGCGCGTGGCCGGTGTCAGCGGCGTGGTTGAAACGCTCACTCTGCGCCGCACCACGGTGCGCGACATCGACGGAACTCTCTACGTAATTCCCAACTCGCAGATCACCACCGTCGCCAACCTCAACGCCGGCTACACCGTGGCGACCGTCAACGTCAGCGTGGATTTTTCCGCCAATCCCGACGCGGTGACCGCGCTGCTCTCCAAAATCGCCCTCGATGTGCGCAACAGCGCCGAGTTCCGCCAAGTCTTCGTCGACGATCCGCAGGTGCTGGGCGTGGATGCGATGAAGGGTTCGCAGATGATCTTCCCGGTAATTTTTAAAACTCGCGCCACACAGCAATTCGCGCCGGTGCGCGAGTTTCAACGGCGTGTGCGGCTGGCTCTGGAAGAAAACCATCTGCTGCCGGGCGATCCGAATCGCGTCTTCATGCCCGGAAGCAAGCTGGCGGCAACACCCAGCCGCGACGGCGAGCAAGTAGCAACGGCGCAGGACGCCACCACGATCAAGCCACAGGAAACCAATCCCTTCAGCGGTGAGTAACCGCACGGATCAAGCCTGCGCTTCAATCGCTTCCAACAGCGCCTCGCCGTCGGTGATCGGCGGCAAGCAGACGCGCCCTTTACAAACCAGAGCCCAGGCCGCGGCGCCCTTGGGGTTCGGCGCGCCAAGCAGCGTCTCTTCCAACGCCTCGGGCAACTGGCCGGGCGCAAGCAGCGAAGGCACAACGCGAACAACGGTTTTGTTGACCGCGAAGCGAGCCTGAGCGAGCGCTTCAAGCCGCTCCGCTTCGGCCCCGGCGCCCACAATCACCACTTGAATGGGATCGAGCAGCAGCCGCTCCAGCGCCAAGCCGTAGCTGCCGGCGGAAAGCCCCAACTGCGCGGCCGCGCCGGCATTGCAGGCCAGCGTCTCTTCGGCAATCTCGCGATACTGGCTGCGACCACCGAGCGATTCCAGCCGCAGCAGCGCCGCGGCCGCCACGGAATTGCCCGCCGAAGTAGGCGCATCCTGCAGAGGTTTGCGGCGAGCAAGCAACGCGCCAAGCGCCGTCTCTTCCCGCGCCGCGTCAAAAAATCCGCCGCCCACGGAATCGTGAAAGCGCGCGATCATCTGATCGGCGAGCCGAACGGCTGCGCGATAAAAATTCATTCGCCCGGTAGCGAACCAGGCGTCGAGTGCCGCCTGCACGGCAAAAGCGTAATCGTCGAGCGTGCCGGGCGCGGCCGTTTCCGGCGCATTTCCTTCTGGATAAGCGATCACGTGGCGCAGCGCGGAGCCATCTACCCATGCCTCGTTCAGCAGCCGGTTGAGGGTGAGCAGCGCAAACTCCCGCGCCGTGTCGAGGCGCAACATGCGCGCGGCTTCCAGGTAGGCCGAAACCGCCATCGCATTCCAGCCGGTGTATAGCGTGCGGTCGACAAAAGGCGTGGTGCGCCGGGCGCGTGCGGTCAGCAGCTTGGCGCGTGCCGAGTCACGCAGTGCGCGCAAAGTCTCCTCGCTCGCACCAGATTCGGCGGCCAGCTCGGCCAACGTACGTGGCGCATGCAATACATTTTTCGCCGGATTGTGATGCATCTCGCCCAGTTCGCCGATCGACCAATACTTAGCCGCGAAATCTAACTCGTCGCGGTCAAGCGCCGCGCGCGCCTCGTCCACCGTCCAGGTAAAGTAGTCGCCGTCATCCTCCAGACCCACATCGGCGTCTTGCGAGGCATAAAAGCCGCCGCGCTCGCGGTCGCTCATTGTCGCATCGAGCCAGGCGACAATCTCGCGCGCCGTCTCGTAAAAATCCCGGCGTACGAAACTCTGAAAGCCGTGAACGTAGTTGCGCAGCAGCTCGGCGTTATCGTAGAGCATCTTTTCGAAATGCGGAACAATCCAGCCTTCATCGACACTGTAGCGATGGAAGCCGCCGGCCAACTGATCGTAAACGCCGCCGCGCGCCATTTTATCGAGTGTGGTCGTAAAGGCTTCGCCGGCCAGATCGTTGCCGCGATTCAGTGCCGCATCGAGCAGCAGATCGAGCGCCGCCGGATGAGGAAACTTGGGCTGCG
>PMHC01000153.1 GCA_003156495.1 Acidobacteriaceae bacterium | reverse complement strand
TCCAGCGGTAGTACTCGGGCAGACAGGTGGTAACTTCGCGCGCCCAATCGTAGCCCAAGCCCAGCCGCAGCATCTGCCGCTTCATGGCGGCGATGTTTGAAAGCGTCCACTCGCGCGGGGGCGTGTTGTTTTTTAGCGCGGCGTTTTCCGCCGGCAGCCCGAAGGAATCCCAGCCCATCGGATGCAAAACGTTATAGCCGCGCATCCACANNGCATCTCCAGCACGTAATACTTAGGCTTTTTGCTGGAGGCCGGTTCGGCCGCGTAAAGGGTAGGGTCGGCGGCCCACCGCTGTTGCCACTTTTGCTCGATCGCCGCCGGATCGTAACGGAATTCATTCTCGTCTGCCATAACTTTTTAGTGTAAATGGCGGCAGCTCAGCGCGGCGGCAGCAAGGGCCTAAGCCAGCGCGGCGTGGGAGGGGAAAGCCTCAGAACGCCATCCTCTTTGACGGCTACAAGCCGGTACGACGCCAGCAGGTCGCTATTGTCGTACACCCGCACATTTGCCAGTGCGGCTAAAGAGCGCTTCAGATTTTGCATCGTGCGCGCATAACGGTTCATGAGCTTGTCATGAGGCACATCGTGGCCACCTTCGGCTACGCGCATCGCCACACGCTCCTCCGTGGTTTCCGCCCGGTCGAGGCCGATAAAAAACAACTCCACCGTGTAACCGATCCGTTCGGCCTCGCGCAGAAACTTGACCTTTTCACCAACTGGATCGGAAAACACCGTTTCAAAGGCGAAGCTCTCTCCGCGCGCCAGCAATTCGCGGCGGATTCGATCCGCGACTTCGGCGGCTTTATAAGAATCCAATTTCAGTTGGAGCGCCAGTTCGTCCGCATTAACAAAGCGCAGCCCGTACGGACGCAGGTGAACCGCATAGAACGTGCTTTTTCCCGCGCCATTCGGCCCGGCTACCGCCAGCAAAATAGGTCTGCGTTCGAGAAGCGTCATAGCGCATGCGCGGCCGCAACAGCGCGGCCTTTCGGCATCCGTTTTGAAGCCGCCAAGCTCCGGCCAATTCGCCGGACTTTGCGGGCAACCGGCCGCTTCACGGGCTTACAGGCTTCATCGGATGCCTCAACGAATTGCCGATTTTTGAAGCGGCCGACTGTTTTTCGGCCATCGGCTTCAATGCGAATCAACAGCCCCTTGCGCGTGGGATGAGCTTCAAAATGAGGATAGGGCTGGCCTTCCAAATAAGTTTTCAGGCGCGCCCGGCCCTCTGGCGATTCAACCGACTCGACAAGCTCGGTGAGCGATTTTCGCTTGCCGCCGCCGATAAGCCGCTGTTGAGCGCGCCCGTCGAGCAGCTCTACGACCGAGCGACCGAGCTTGGCCCAAAACTCCACTTGCCCGGCGATTGACCGCTCTTGCGTTTGGGCGGCGAGACGCGCTTCCAGAATCAGACCATCAGAGAGCTTGACGGGTTGGCTCATACGCTTCATGGTAGCAAAATGCTACCCGGTAGGCAATGCGGTTCAGCTATTGGACTAGCGATTGCAGCACTTGCACGCTACGCAGCTCGTCGGCGGGTTCTTCGACCGGCGTTTCGGCTACGAAAGCGCAATGCGCGAAGCGACTGTCGTTCAGCAGGCGGCGGAAAGGTTCGAGGCCCATCGTGCCCTTACCGATCTGCTCGTGGCGGTCGAGCTTGGAGCCGCGCGCGGCCTTGGCGTCGTTCATGTGCCAGACGCGCACCGTCTCTAGTCCGATGGTCGAGGCGGCCAGCTTGATTGTCTGCTCGTAGCCCTCGGCCGAGACCAGATCGTAGCCTGCGACGTGGGTGTGACAGGTGTCGAGACAGACGGCGACCGGGGCGTGGCTCTTGAGCCGCGAAACCAGCTCTGCGACCTGCTCGAAGCTGCCGCCCAACGAAAATTCCGCACCGGCGGTGTTCTCAATGAGAATGTGAAAAGGCGTGCTTTGCCAGGGCAGCCCATCGATCGCGCGCTCGATGGAGTCTGCGGCCAGCTTGAGGCCCTCTTCGCGCGTCAGTCCACGCCAGGAGCCGGGATGCAGCACCAGATACTCGCCACCCAAGGCCAGCGCGCGCTCAATTTCGCCGCGAAAGGCGGCAACGCTTTTTTCGCGCACTTCTTCTGACTGGCTGCAGACGTTGACCAGATAGCTGGTGTGGATGACCAACGGGCCGACATCGAAGTTGGCGCGCAGCTCACGGGTGCGCACGGCCTGCTTGGGATCGGCCTTGGTGATGCGCCACATGCGCGGGCTGGCCGAGAAGATCTGCAAGGTGTTGGCGCCGATCTCATGCGCCCGCTCAATCGAGTTCGATACGCCGCCCGTGGTTCCCAGATGCACGCCGATTCGCTTGGTCATGGCATCAGTCTACAAGGCTGAGAGGCGGCGATGTAGAGCAAAAAATGTCGAAAATTCCACGAGCTTGGAAGCTATCAGCTTCTGCTCCTCGGCGTTTGTGGAGTCCAGGCCTCGGAATTGAGACCTGGCTCCCAGCGGCCGGCGAAATCTTGAGCATTTTTACCAATTCTGTAGAGAGCTAAATCGCGCTGAAGGTTGCCGCTCACTTGTGTTCGCGCCAACTCGGCGATCCTCAAGTTCTATACACTGTTGGTAAAAATGCTCTATCGCGCCGGCCGCACAATTTGTTGAGAACGAAGCGCATCGGCTTGCGTAAGCAGCGCATCGGCGTCAGCAATCAGTTTTTGACGGTACGAATGAACCATGTTGCGTTCATCCGGCCCTGTAGGTGCTTCTTTATCAAGGTCATGCAACAGACCATTGATCTTCTTGATTGATTTTTCAATTTCCCGTTGTGTCACGCGCACCCCACAGCCGCTCGGTTGAACGGCTCTTTTACGACGGAAGACACGATGGACCTAATTGAATAGATTTGTCAAAGGAAAAATCAGGTTTTTTCAAGCGTTTTTGCGGGGAATGGGAGCTGCTGTGGCGCAAGGGGTTTAGCGGGGGAAAGAGGGCTTTCCGATAAGCAGCTACCCCACCTTAGCCGTCCGCCGCGGCGGACGGTGAAGGTGGGGCACCCGGCAATCAGATTGCGATGCGGGTTGTAATGGCTTGAAACCGCCTTTAAATTGAGAGCTGGGGTACCCGGCTTAGGCAGCTTCTAGAACGCGCATTTCTATTTGCAGCCCGGCGGCAGTTGCCATGTTGACGAGCGCATCGAGAGCAAACAGATTGATTTTGCCGCGCATCAGATCAGAAATTCTGGGTTGAGTGACGCCGAAGAGTTTAGCGGCCTGCGCCTGACTCATCCCGGAGCGGGTAATGTGTTTCTTCAGGGCCATCATCAGAACAGAGCGCAGCTTCATGTTTTCCGCTTCTTCGGGCGTGTCTTCGATAGCATCCCATACACTCGCAAATCGCTTGTTGCTCATCGTCCCAGCTCCTTGATCAAATCGCGGTACCGCTTAGCTGCCAGCTCCAGATCGGCCTTAGTGGTCTTCTCGGTCTTCTTCTGAAAGCAGTGAAGCACATAAACGGCCTCGGCAAACTTGGCCACGTAGAGGACGCGAAAAGCCCCGGCGGCGTCCCGAATCCGTATTTCCTTCACGCCCTTGCCTACGGTGTTCATCGGCTTCCAGTCATCCGGTTCTAGGCCGTTTTGAACATAGTCGAGTTGATGACCAGCCTCCCGTCGAGCAGAAAGCGGAAAAGATCGGAGGTCATCGAGCGCACTGCCACGAAATTCGACCATTTTGGCAGTGTTCATGGCTGGATCATACAAAATTTTATATATATTGGCAAGCTGAAAAGCGTTGGACGAGCATTTTTTGGCGGGCTGAGGCCTGGATGGGGCTAAAGAAAGATGGTTGGGAAGAATTATTCGAGATTGCGGTCGCTTCGCGACCTTCATCCGGGGCTAATTTTCATCGGCCCATACGGGCCTTTTGATGAAGAGATTTGAAGATGGATTTGTGGGCCGCGTCGGTTGCATTCGGTAAGAAACGGAAATGAATTCGTAGGCAGTGCCGGTTGCATTTGGTAAGAGGCGGAAGAAGAATCGCTTATAGAAAGGACTTCCCGCAGGGGCTGAAGCCCTTAATTTTTTGAGTTGCTCGTTTCGGCCTAGCTGAAGCCGTGCCCTTATTACAAGGCGGCAACCGACGAGCCAATTCTCTTTCGCCTCATATTCGCCGCGACGTCGTATAATCCAGCCATATGGACTTCGAACTTGTCACGCCTTATCAGCCGAAGGGCGATCAACCGCGGGCGATTGAACAACTCTGCGAGGGACTGACGGCGGGCGAGAAGCATCAGGTGCTGCTGGGCGTGACCGGGTCGGGCAAGACCTTCACCATGG
>PMHC01000160.1 GCA_003156495.1 Acidobacteriaceae bacterium | reverse complement strand
ATGTCTGGAGACTTGACAACTTTAGTCGTGCCATGACATTTTTCGCAGTCTCAATTGAATTTTGCAAGAGGCTCTATTGTTATCGAACTTCTGCCATGCACGGAACCCCGAGGTGTTCGAGCCCGCGAATCAAGCTTCCTACGGATTGGTTTCATCCAGAATCTCGATGGCAGAGACGGTGGCGTCGCCTGAAATTGGCTCAAAGGTAAGATTCAATTTCCCTTGCGCGGTGGGCTTCAGATGGTAGAACGTTTTTGTGAGCATGTGATAATCGCCCACTTCTTTATAGATATTAAAGTCATCGAGAAGCGTGTTCCCATTGCACATGACACGAAATACCCGGCGGCCTGTCTCGCTTGGACCAGCCTCTGCCGTGCCAAAAAAAAGTTCCACAAAATGAAGCACAATGGTATATCGATCACGGGTATCGACGGGAAAAGCGTATGTGAAGTGCCCATATCGTTCTTCGGAGAGCAAGTCGGGATCAGATGATCCGTTCATCGGAAGATTGTGGGCCAGATGCCGACCGCCCAGGGAATAGTCGTCCGGATGCCAGAGCCGTCCGTTGCGATCAGTGAAAGAAGTCAATTGGGCGGTTACTCGAATGGGAAGCTGCCGGTGCGGTATGCCTTGCAGCAACTGAATGGCGCTGAGCGACGGCGTCCCGATTACCGAAGTGAAGTCCAGATGGAGAAAGCCGTCGGATGCCGGAGAAACATCGCGTAAGACCCGCTCATCGGCTATATTGCGCCCCATGGCGTCCGATACTATATCGAAGGCCGGCAGTGTCACCACTCCGTTGATTGATACGTTGAAGGCGGACTTGTTTTCGGCATCTTCAGACTGAGCAGCTTGAGAAAGCTGAAAGAAGTAGAGGTGCAATTCATAGACTCCCGGCTGCAACGGAATATCGTAGGAGAAGCCCCCATCCCTCCCATACCGGAAGATCAAAGGATCGCTGGTTCGGGCGACGAAAACCGCGGGCTGCTGGGCTGCCCACCCTCCGCGGGAGTATTGGTCGGCTTGCCAGAGGTCACCGACGCTGTCCCTCTGAGGCGGGCCGCTATAACCTGCAATGATGCGAAACGGCAGCGTAACTGAAGGGAGTTGGGCAGCTTTCGAGGTGGGAGGAATCGGGGTTGAATTCTGCTTGGAAGAACTTGCCGTGGCAGTGTTCCGCGAACGGGAAGCATTGTAGACAACAAGCAGGAAGGCAGCTAAAGCTATTGCAATCAATGCGTAAAGCCAAGGCCATCCCTTAGGCTTGATTGGAAGAGCGGCATTTCCGCCGTGCTCTTCTGTCCTCGGCGGCAGTTCTATGGATACAGGTGAAAGTTCACTGTTCTGCAGCGGCGAGCCAGTCGCCTCGGAAGGTCCAGATTCTTCGACTGTGCCGGCAGTCTCAACCGGCGAAACGTTCTCTGCATTTTGGCGATGAAACGAAGGAACATAGGTTCCGAGAGGTATCGAGACCTGGACAGGGCGGTTCTTGCCCTCGTTTTCATAGAACTCTTTCAGAGTCTTGCGGAGCCGGTGAGTCTGGACTCGAGCAATGGCGTCGTCGCTGGCTATGAATTGGGTCTTTTCCCGATCAAACACCTCGGTAGCGATTCTGTATTCAGTGAGTTGGCCGGCCTCGCCGTCGAAATATTTCTGTGCCAGGTAACGCAAGAGCTTCGCCAGCCGGGGTGTCCGCTCCAAATGAGTTGCTATGAACTCAAGCTCTTCGCGTTCCGATTCCATAGACGTCAAAGCTGGCTATTCCTCCACCATGTACTCCTCGCCGCCCCAGCAACCGATTTTACTGAGCGTCGCCATTGTAGCGCAAACCTTTGTAACTTGCACACCATTCAAACCGTATCTGCATTAAAATCAACGATATTCACCTGTTTCACCAGCCCTTTAACAGGCGCGAACATCTTTAACCTTCCCATTTTTGTCTTCTTGCCCCTAGTATTGCTCCCCGTCAACGATATGCCACATTGGCCGGGCCTGAATTGGTCTTGCGTCAAGGCTGTTTGCGACAAGGAGAAATACGAAAGCGTGTAAACGCTTTCTCAAATAGTGAAGTTCAGTTGCAAACATTGAACTTCACTTCAAAAGGAGTCCACATGAAACACGTCACACAGACGTTACGACGCTGCTCACTATGGATACTGATGCTGTTCATGATCCTGCTGACCGCCAATCACTGTGCGCTCGGACAGACATCAACAGCCATCACCGGGCATGTCACGGATCAGACCGGAGCCCGGGTTCCCAAAGCCACGGTCACCCTGCACAATGAATTGACCAACCAGGACACCAACACCGTCGCCACTTCCACGGGCGACTTTACCTTCACGGCCCTTCAACCCGGTCTCTACGACGTATCGGCGACGGCTCCGATTTTTGATACGGCAAGAGAGACCGGAATCCATTTGGAACTGGAAGCTACGGTAACCGTCAACTTGACCCTCAAGCCAGGCACCGCCAAAGAGACGGTGACAGTACGCGCCGATGAGATCCAGCTCGACCAGACCCATGCCGATCGCGGCGAAGTCTACTCAGCGGATGAGCTTGAAAATGCGCCGCTTAACGGCGGAAACCCGATGCTGATTGCCAATACGGAACCGGGCGTTATCTTTACGGGCAACAATGCCAGCTATAGCACGACATGGGTGCGCCCTTTCGACAACGGCGCCATCCAGCAATTCTCAACCAACGGCCAGGGATCGGACTCCAACGATTTCCAGTTGGATGGCTCGCCCAACAACTCGGACGGCAATGGCAGCCGTAACATAGGCTACGTGCCGCCCACCGCCAGCATCCAGGAGATGAAGTTCGTCTCCAACCCCTACGACGCCCAGTACGGCCACACAGGCGGCGGTATTTTTGACATCGTCTTGAAGTCCGGAACCAACACCCTGCACGGCCAAGTCTACGAGAATGCTCGCCGCACATGGCTCGATGCCAATACTCACTACAACGACGTGCAGCATAACACCAAAGGGAGCGATAATCGCAACCAATACGGCTTCCAAGCGGACGGCCCGGTCGTTGTCCCGCATCTGTTTAACGGGCGCAACAAGACGTTCTTCGAAGCGCAGTTTGAAAATTACCATCAGAAGGAACCGCTTTCCGGGGCCGACAGCGTGCCGCCTTGGAGCCCCGGCTCGACTACGCAAACGGTTGTAGACACAGGTGACTTCAGCGACTACTACTACTACGGCGGTTCCTCGACTGGAAACCTTCCGATTACCCTTTACGATCCCCAACTGCCTAACAGCGACGCAAATGTAACTCGTCAGGAGTTCGGCAGCCTCAGCGGGAACCGTGCCGGCACGTACATCCCCCCCACCCGATTCAACGCTACCTCCAAGTTGGTTTTGGGCTATTATCCGAAACCGAATCAGAGCTGCGCCGCGGCCCAGTCCTACTGCACTAACAACTACAGGTGGCAAGGAACCGGCTCCGACGCCTTCAAAAACGTCGTCGCTCGCCTGGACCATACATTTGGCGCCAGCGATCGCGGTTACCTTCGTTATGCCTGGAACAAGCGTTTCCAAAATTATGGAGATCCTGGGGAATGGAACGGCATTTCCGGCGGTGGGGAGTCCGGCGTTTTCCCGCTGATTCGTGAGAATCACTTTTTCACGGCGTATTACCAGCACACCTTCAGCGCCAACTCGATTGTCGAACTGCATCTCTCGTACACGCGTTACCTCGAGGCTCAGAAACAGGGGCTTACGCCCTTCGATCTTTCCAAAATTGGTCTGAACAGCTTGGCGATCTCCGGCACACCGTCGACCTTCCCTCGGTTCGTGACCGGCGGCTTGACGAGCATTGGCAACAATGGCCCCAATGGCGGCAACACGCAGACGATTTCCAACACGATCGCCGGCATGCCTTTGTGGACCTACGTGGGTGGCAAGCACACCTTCAAGGCTGGCCTCGATTATCGCTGGATGCAGGCCAGCAGCTACACTGGAGACGACTCCTCAGGCTATTTCGACGTGTATGGCGGCTGGACCCGCGCCCAAGCCTTTAATACCACTGACAGCCAAAACAACACCACAGGTCTTGGCCTTGCCTCTTTCCTGCTTGGCTACATGGACGGTGGCAATTTCGACGTGAATGCAAATTCCTATTACAGTTATCCGTATTTCGCTCCGTTTGCACAGGACGATTGGAAGCTGACAAACAAGCTGACGATCAATCTTGGTCTGCGCTGGGATTTTCAAGGCGGTCCTTCAGAACATCACAACAAAATCAACAGCACCACTCTGGATACGACCTCTCTGAATCCGGTCATGTCGGAGATCACGTCGGCGTTGCCGAACGAAGTGGCCCTCGTGGGCGGATTGCAATTTGCCGGCGTCAACGGCCAGCCTCGAACAATATTTGCCATGAACAAATTCCTCGTTCAGCCGCGCATCGGTTTCGCATACTTGCTGGATCACAAGACGGTCATTCGCGGCGGCTTCGGGACGACCTACCTCCAGTATCCAGGGCGAGGCTTCAACTACGGATTCAGTCAGTCAACAACCTACGTCGGCAGCACGGATAGTGGAGCGCATCAGAACGGCAACCCAATCAACAATCCATTTCCGACGATCTCCATGCCGGTGCAATCTAGTTATGGTTTGATGACGGAGTTAGGCGACAGCCCTAACGTCGGTAACTATCAATACAAGATCCCTAGCGCCATCAACTACTCGTTAGGCTTCGAGCGTCAACTCAATGCCCATACTACGATCGATGTAAGCTACGTGGGTACGATTGGCACTAAACAAGGCACATCCGACAACATTAACCGCACCAATCTCGGTTATAGGGAAAATTGTAATATTGAGATGGGCGCGACCGTCGCCACCTATAACAACTGCAACAACCAACCGAGCGACTCTACGGCTGCATCTAACTCGGAGTGGGTTGCCAATCCATTCCGGAACGTTGATGGCTTTTCAACAGACAGAACCGGTAACAGCAATGGATACTACTCCAACAAATACCTGCAGAAGATGCAATTTACCCGTCCGATGCCCCAGTTCGGCGATATCACCCAATATGACCTGAATGGAGGGCGTACACAGTACGATTCATTGCAGATTGTGGCCACGCATCGCTGGAGCAACGAACTGACGGCGCACGGCAACTTCGTCTGGTCCAAAACCATGGACTCGGGCGGGTATGCCGACACGGACTACCGTATCCTCAACCACCATATTGACACCGGCACTTATAAATGGCGCTTTGCGACCAACGCCGCCTGGCATCTGCCGGTGGGCCAAGGCCGTAAATTCCTGGGCAACTCGAATCGCCTGGTCGATTCGGCTGTCGGCGGCTGGACCATGGGAGTCGTCTACTACTACCAGGCAGGTAACCCCGTTAGTATCAGCGGATTTGAACAGGTTCACAAACAGACCGGCGGTCCCAAGCGCGAGTTCTGGAACGGCTACAACTTGATTCAAGGTACCAGCCATTGCTGGGGCTACTACGACACGTCGAGTAGCGCTGCCGTTGCAGCAAATGAACCTATTCTGACCAAGGAAAGTTGGGCCAGTTGCCCGAAAAGCAACCCAACGGCGCGCAGCGACTTTGACTACATCCTGCGTCCCTCCTGGGCAGAGACTCAAAATATCAGCGATACCGGTATCCGCAATCCACGCGCTCAGCAATTGGACATCAGTCTGAGTAAGACGGTTCCGATTTATGATCGTTTGAAAGTTGAAGTGCGACTTGATGGCTACAACATTCCCAATCACCCGTCCTGGGGCAATCATGGCTACTACATCAATACTTGGTCTGAAAACGATCCTGACACTGGCTCCATCAGCATGACTTGGGATCAGCAAACGAATATTCCCAGGAATGTTCAACTTTCAGCGAAGATTATCTGGTAACGGTTGCCTTGCGTGGTACGGCGGGGCGTCGATCAGGCGCCCCGCTTTTTCGTAACAATTGCCTTCTGAGGGCTAGCCAAGGGCTTTGCCCTTGAAATCCCAAGGACTACGGATGAATCGAAGCACGTCAACAGACAGCAGTGAAAGGCCTGGAATTCAGGCACTGTAACAGGGCACGAGTTTAGTCGTGCCGTGGAAACGCCTCATAATCGTGGGCTTTAGCCCCTGAGGGAAGCATTTTCCAAACTTGCATTCCCTCAGTGGCTAAAGCCGGCTTCTCTCAATACTGCTCATGCGGCACGACTAAAGTCGTGCCCTGTTACAAAACTACTTTCACCGCGGGCTATCAAAGCCATTTCGGAATTGTTGAAGTAGTTCTGTTCATGATTTGCTGTGCAAAAATCTATGAATCTGTCGCGCGCTGGCATGATCAAAGGAGATTTCGTGAAATCAGGAAAGCTTTTTCAACTACGTTACTTGGCCGCAGTTCTGTTGACTTTTCTTCTGTGCTCACCGGGTATTTTGACAGCACAACAGACTGGCGCGTCCAAAAAAATAATTGCACCGACGCCGCCGCTGGGCTGGAACAGTTGGGATTCCTACGGGATGCGCATCAACGAACAGCAGTTCCGGGACAATGTCGAGGCTCTTCATGCCAAGCTGCAACCTTCCGGCTACAAATACGCTGTCATTGATGAGGGCTGGTATATGGTCAATCCCGAGGACCGGCCCAAGCCGGAGTTGCTGAAGTATGCCTTGGATGACTACGGCCGCTTTATTCCCGTGACAGACCGCTTTCCATCCGCATTGCGGGATGGCAACAATAAGGGCTTCGAACAGTTGACAAGCTGGGTTCATTCCCAGGGTCTCAAGTTTGGAATTCACATCATACGCGGCATCCCGCGCGAGAGCGTTGCCCGCAATCTTCCTATCGAGGGGACAAATTTCAAAGCGCAGGATGCCGCCGATCAAAGCGATCCTTGTCCCTGGGATCCCACCAGTTGGGGCATCAAAGACAACGCGGCCGGACAGGCATGGTATGACTCTCTGCTGCGCCAATATGCCAGATGGGGCGTTGATCTTCTGAAGGTGGACTGCATCTCGGATCATCCGTACAAAGCGAACGAGATACGACAGCTTCATCTGGCAATTCAGCGCAGCGGCCGCGACATCGTTCTGAGCCTGTCTCCAGGGCCAACGCAACTCTCACACCAGGCCGAAGTTGGCGAGCTTGCCCAGATGTGGCGCATATCGAACGATATTTGGGACATGTGGGATAGCCACAACCGGCCTTACCCGATCGGGATCAAGAACCAGTTCGAGAATGCTGCTCGCTGGGCGCCTTACGTCAAACCCGGTAATTGGCCGGATGCGGATATGCTGCCGGTGGGTGAATTGAGACCGTTCCCCGACGTAGGCCCAGGGCCGCGCCATACCAACCTGACGCCCGATGAACAGCGGACCCAGTTGAGCCTCTGGGCTATGGTGCGCAGTCCGCTGATTGCCGGCGCCAATCTGACACTTCTAGACAAAGACACCGTGTCGCTGCTGACGAATGCCGGCATGTTGCGCATCGACCAGACCGCCACGGCTTCCAGACAGGTGCTGCATGAAGGCGATCTCGTCGTCTGGACCGCGGATCTTCCAGGAAATCAACATGCCCTGGCCTTGTTCAACCTGGGTGACAAATCAATGGCTGTGGATCGCCCCTTGACCGATTTCGCGCTGAAAGCCGATCCGCGCAAGCTATGGAACGTGTGGACTGGAGAGCATCTGCAACCAGGCGCGCGCATGAGTGCGACGCTCGATCCTCACGCCTGTCTCCTGCTGACGATCGAGTAGAAGCAAGCAGCAAATTGGCGACAGGATCACTTGGTAAGCGGTTGTCAAACATTTAACCGGGCCAACAAGGCGAGGGGGGGGACCTTCACTCCGCCCCCTTGCCCTATCGGCGGAATCCCGGAGCAATAAGATGCGAATGAAGCAAGGAAAAACGACGCTATCGCACAACGATGAAGGCAAGAAAGCAAAGCGCCGGCTTCTCCTGCTCTCGGTCTATACCGGTTCACCATGGCGCGATCTTCCCGCCGAGTTTGGTCGTTGGAATTCCGTTTTCAAGCGCTTTCGACGCTGGGTTCGGCGTGGAGCCTTCGAGCGCATCTTTCAGATTCTCTCTGTAGACGCGGACCTTGAATACGTCATGGTCGATGGCACTATCGTGCGCGTGCACCGCCACGGACAAGGCGCAAAAGGGGGACGCAAAACCAGTCGATCGGCAAAAGCCGTGGCGGACTAACAACCAAGATTCTGGCATTGGTCGATGCCCTGGGCAACCTGATTCGCTTTCGCCTTATGCCCGGCCAGCGCGGAGAAACAACTGGCGTTCCGGTTTTACTTGAGGGGCTCAACTTCTCTGCGCTGCTTGGCGATAAGGCCTACGATGCCGATTGGCTGCGCGACGATTTGCGGCAACGTGGCGCTGAAGTCGTGATTCCGCCACGCGCCAAACGACTCAAGCCTGCCGACTACGACCACGAAAAATACAAGTGGCGACACCTCATAGAGAACTTCTTTCAAAGACTCAAGGAATTCAGAGGCATCGCCACAAGATTTTGTAAAACTGATTCCAGTTTCGCGGCCATGATTTACCTGGCTGCTGCTATTCTCCGTTCAAGATGAACGTCAACACGCCCTAGGGTGCTGAACGAATTTTTGAGGTGCCGAAGGGGGCTTTTGAGTGCTTTTCATCGCCATCGATGCTCATGTTTTAATAAGTTACAGCCACTTCGTGTTATGGCATGGAAGCATCCCACAACTGATTTTGGAATGACATTCTCCTCAATATTATGTAGTGTCGCGACGGAGCAGCTCCGAGTGCAACCCGCTCGACCACACGCGGATTGCTGGCGGACGATTGCGGAGCATTTGGGTTGTCGCTGTTGAGCACTTGAGCCCGTTTATTACGGACCGTAGGCTCCAAACCTACGATGGCGAGGCCATTTTGCGCGCTCCATCTGCACTCCGTTAGTCCGTCTTAGATGGTTTTGCATGGCTTAAACTGTCATCCGCTGCCTTGCATGTTGTAGAAAATACGTTGTTTTGTGCTTTCGAGTCCTACCTGAGGAGCCAATTATTTCAATAACTTACAGCCTCCTGAATTTTCTCCTTCGCCAAATTTCGCCCAATTGCTTCAGATCCCTTGAAAGTTCTTCCCGTACGTCCCATTTCTTCTGCCGGAGCTTTCATGCCATCGAGCACTGCTGCGGTGCGCGAATTGACGGCTTCTATTTCGCCTCTACAATCTTCTCCGGCTGAGGCTCAGCCGGCTTTTCACTGCTCGCCGCTAGCCGAATACCGCGCACCACCGAGTGGATGCGTTCGGCGCTCTCGGTCAAGCCCGCCTCCTCGTCGACAGTCGTCGGTATCGGTAGCGGCTGCTCAATGCCGGCGCGACCGACAATGCGCGGCAGACTGAGGCAAACCTCGTCGAGGTCGTGGAAGCCGCGCAACTGCCCGCTAACGGGCAAGACCCGCCGCTCATCGTAAAGAATCGCTTCCAGAATGTTGGTGACCGCCAGGCCGATGGCATAGTTGGTCGCGCCCTTGCCCTGAATCACCTGATAAGCAGCATCGCGCACGTTGCGGAAGATGTTCTCCTTGTCCGCAGCGGTGATCCGGCCGTGGCCCTCGACCGCCCACTGGCTGAGCGGGATCGAGCCGATCGAAGCGCTCGACCAGAGCGGAATCTCCGAGTCACCGTGCTCGCCAGCAATGTAGGCGTGCACATTTTGTACCGCGACGCCGCAATGGCGCGCGATCAGGAAACGGAAGCGCGAGCTGTCGAGTACCGTGCCCGAACCGATGACCCGCTGCCAGGGAAGTCCGGTCAACTCCAGCGCCAACTCGGTCACCACATCAACCGGATTGGTAACCATCAGCAAAATCGCGTTGGGCGCAACGCGCACCACATCGGGCAGCAGAGTTTCCAAGATGCGCGCGTTGGCAGCCGCCAGATCGAGACGCGTCTGGCCGGGCTTTTGCCGCGCGCCTGCCGTTACCACCACCACGTCGGAGTCGGCAAGCGATTCAATGTTGTCCGAACCATCGACGGTGGCCTGCGGAGCGAAGAGCTGCCCGTGGTTGAGGTCGAGAACCTCGGCTTCAACCTTGGTGCGATTCAGGTCGTAGAGGCTGATCTGCCGCGCCACGCCGCGAATCATCGCCGCATAAGCGATGGTAGCGCCCACGCTGCCCGCGCCTACAATTCCAACTTTTGCCGGCCGCTCCATTCCCATTGGCTCTTCTCCGTTAAATGCTTCACCTATATGGATGCGCGGAGGGGCGCGGAGTTTCTTTTCGGAGCGGATTGAGCAGCGATTTCTCTTTTTTGGGTGCAGTCGCCGTCGAGCGAGGCGCCGGAAATTTACACCGGCAACGCCTCGCGCATCGCCAAATATCGGCGCTTGATAGGCATGCTATTGCTGATCCGCCTCCCCATCTTGACCGCCAATCGGCTCAATGCGGTCAATATGTGGAATCTCCACTCCTCCATCCCGGAACTGAAGGTTGCTTTTTGGATGGGAATAGCCGTGCTGTACGCGCTGTAGGGCTATATCCTTATTCGTCTCGGCATCTATATTCACACGCTGAAAGAGCGGCGGCGCGCTCAGTAAAGCAGCACCGCGAGGCGATAGGCGGTAAACGAGCCCGCGTCACTTTGCGCCGGACAGTTGCCCACCGCGGCCTGCCGGTAGCGGCCCGAAGCGAGCTTGTCGGCAAGCGCTTGCGGCAACTGCGTCAACTCCGCGCCCTGCCAGCGTATGACGAAGCGCGGCGTGGCAGCCGATTGCGCACGCGGCATTCCTCCATCCATGGCACAGGCGGCGCGCGCCTGGCTCGGGTCGCGCAAAATCTCGACGCCGCCGCGACTCATCAGTTGCGCCACGCGCGCCTCGACCTGCGCCGCGCTTAGTTTTTCCACGCCGCGGGAGTAGTCGGCCACGGCGTAGAGCTCGCCGCGCGCGGCCACCACGGCCACGCCCACGCGATCGACCTCGGGACTCAACAGATTCGTGCGATGGCCGGGCGAGTGCATCCACTGCTCGTGAATCGTGCTGGCCACCGGCCCCAGCGCCACATTTTCCTCGATCACGCTAAAGCGCGCGCCGGCTTGCGCCGCGCGCTCGCTCAAATCCAGTTCGCCGCCGTAGCGGTGCGCGATCGGGCCTTCGACAGCCATGCGCTGGCAATGTTTGAGCGCCGCCGCAGCCAACGCCTGATCCCACTGGAGCACGCCCACACCGGCCTCGGCTCGCGCCTGATTGGCCAGCGCGAAGATCTGTTCGGCCGAAGCTGGCTGGTTGGCTAAGCGTGCGCTGGCTGTTGCGTTGCCGACCTGCGACAACGCCGACGCGCCAAACGCCACCGCCAAAATCAACGAAAAACTCCACGCGATTTTTCTCATCATTTGCTTAAACCCCACATCCGCCGGCTTGTCGCTGTATTCTTTTTTTGAGCCAATGTTGTTTTCCATCTCCAATCTATCGCGCCAATTCAAGCTCCGCCTGCGCCGCCAGCCGCTGGCCGTCATGGGCGTTGTATTGCTTGCCACATTCATTCTCTGCGGTCTGGCCGCACCGTTGCTGGCGCCGGCCAATCCGGCGGCCATCGATCTGACGCACCGGCTTGAAGGCCCCACGACCGCGCACTGGGCCGGCACAGACGAACTGGGCCGCGACACGCTTTCGCGTCTGTTATACGGCGCGCGGCTTTCGCTGGCCGTATCGGTCACCGTCGTCGTGCTTTCGCTGGCGCTGGGGCTGGCCATCGGCGGGTTGGCGGGCTACATCGGCGGATGGGTTGACACGGCGCTGACCACATTCGCCATGAACACTTTTCAATCGCTGCCCGGCATTCTGCTGGCCATCGCCTTCGCCGCCTTTCTTGGGCCGGGCTTCACGAACCTTGTGCTGGCGCTGGCCATCGGCGGATGGGCAGGCTACGCGCGACTGGTTCGCGCGCAAGTGATGGCCGTGCGCGAACGCGAGTATGTTGACGCGGCGCGCGCGCTGGGCGCTTCCGGCCTGCGCATTTTCTTCCGCCACATTTTGCCCAACATTGTGCAGCCAATTCTGGTGCAGGCGGCCATCGGCATGGCCGGCGTAATTCTTGCCGAAGCCACGCTTTCGTTTTTAGGGCTCGGCATACCGGCGCCGGCGCCCAGTTGGGGATCGATGCTGAACGACGCCCGGCTGCACCTCTTCGATTCGCCGCACATGGTGCTCTTCCCTGCCGCGGCCGTCGCCTGCGCCGTGCTCGGCTTCAATTTTTTGGGCGATGCGCTACGCGACCAGCTCGACCCGCGCACGCGGTTGGAGTTGGGACTGTGAAGCTCGGCATCGTTTCGGATACGCACGGTCTGCTGCGGCCTGAAGTCCTGCCCGCGCTGGCCGGCGTTGATCGCATTCTGCATCTGGGCGACGTGGGCAAGCCGTCGGTGCTGAAGGAACTTGAAAAGATCGCGCCGGTTTCGGCCGTGCGCGGCAACACCGATTGCGATCCAGCCTGCCTCAAGCTGCCCGAGACTGACGTCGTCCTGGCCGAGGGACTTTACCTCTATTTGCTGCACGAACTGAAGACGATTCGCCTGGACCCGGTCGCGGCCAAATTCGCCGTCGTTCTCCACGGCCACACGCACGTACCCAATTACTACACCAAGCGCGGCGTGCTTTATTTCAATCCCGGATCGTGCGGGCCGAAGCGATTCGAGTTGCCGGTAAGCGTGGGTCTGCTAACAATCGGCAGCAACGGCAAGCTGACGCCGGAGATTGTCCACCTTGCGCTTTAGTTTTCTGTCCGTTTGAATTTGAAGCTCTGCATTTGTGGCCGCCAGGTTCCAAAAACGGGAGCGGAGCACACTGGCTTTGATCTCAACAAAAGCTCCGGTCACCACCCACGAGCTGAAAGCTGACGGCTAACGGCTAAAAGCTGTTTCCTGCTTTATCGCATTCTCGGATTGATCCACTGATAGATGAGATCGGTGAGAAAATTCACCAACACGTAGGTCAGGCCGATGGCGAGCAGGCATCCCTGGACGAGCGCATAGTCGCGGTTGGAGATGGAGCTGACGGCCAGACGGCCCAGGCCGGGCCAACTGAAGATCGTCTCGGTGACGATAGCACCGGCCAGCAGAGCGCCGAATTGCAATCCGACGACGGTGACGATCGGCACCAACGCGTTGGGCAGCGCGTGCCGCCAAACGACGGCGGTTTCGCTCAGGCCCTTGGCGCGCGCGGTGCGAATGTAGTCCTGGCCAAGCTCTTCAAGCATGGCCGTGCGCACCATGCGCGTAAGAATCGCCGCCAGCGAAGCGCCCATGGTAATCGCCGGCAACACCAGATAGCGCCAGTCGATCATGCGCGTGCCTCCGGCGTTTGCTCCGGCCACCGGCAGCCAGCCCAAACCGACCGAGAAGATGAGAATCAGTACCGGCCCCAGCGCAATGCCCGGAACCGAGAGGCCGAGGAGCGAGACGACCGAGAGCACCTGATCGACCCAGCGGCCGCGACGCACCGCCGCCAGGACTCCTGCCGGCAGCGCCAGAACAAGCGCCAACACCAGCGAGGCCACCGTCAGCGCCAATGTATACGGATAGCGCTGCACGATCAGATGCGCCACCGAATCGTGCAGCCGGATCGACGCGCCCAGATTGCCTTGCGCGACGCCGACCCAGTAGTGCAGATACTGCTGCCAGAGCGATTGATCGAAGCCGTACTGATGGCGCAGCGCGGCGATGTCGGCCGGAGCCGCGCCGTCTCCCAGCATCAACTGCACCGGATCGCCGGGCACCAGATGGATCAGCAAAAAGACCAGCGAGACCACAAGCCAAACAACAGGCAGAGTGAGCGCGAGGCGTGTGAGAGTTTGCTTCATTGGGCAGTGGTCAGGAGTCAGTAATCAGTGGTCAGTAAAGGCTACTCCGCCGACCGCCGTCGCTTTTGATTATATCGAGGCACAGGGATCGTTCGTCCCTATGCCAACTTCCTGTACCCTGTTCCCTGCTCCCTGTCCCCTGCTTTACACGTACACTTCAGGCACGAAATTCTGTTCCTGAATCGGCGGCCGCACGTACTTCGACTTAATGATCGGCGGCAGCTTCAACGGTTCCGGCGTCAGGTCGCGGTAAGGAATTGTCGACAGTAAATGGCGAATCACGTTGAGCCGCGCCGTTTTTTTATTTTCGGCATTAACCACGTGCCAGGGCGACTGCTTGGTGTCGGTCACGGCGAACATCTCGTCTTTGGCGCGCGAGTAATCGGCCCAGTGCTTGCGCGANNTGCTCATGCGGTCCTGAAAGCGTCGCTCCTGTTCTTCGTCGCTCACGCTGAACCAGTATTTGAGCAGGATGATGCCGGAACGAATCAACATGCGCTCGAACTCTGGACAGCTCTGCATGAACTCTTGATACTCGCGCTCGGTGCAGAAGCCCATCACGCGCTCGACGCCGGCGCGGTTGTACCAACTGCGGTCGAAGAGCACCATTTCACCGGCCGCCGGCAGTTGCGTTACGTAGCGCTGAAAGTACCACTGCGTTTTTTCGCGCTCGGTGGGCGTGCCCAAAGCCACAATGCGGCAGACGCGCGGATTCAGCGACTCGGCAATACGCTTGATGGCGCCGCCCTTACCGGCGGCGTCGCGGCCTTCAAAGAGCACCACCACGCGCAGCCCTTCGTGCTTGATCCACTCTTGCAGTTTCACCAGCTCGATCTGCAGATGTTCGAGTTCGGGCTCGTATTTGCAATCCTTGCCCAACTGCAACGGAGAGGCGGGAATCGTGGCAATAGACTGCCACTTCCCTTTTTCGCCGTCGTGCTTGGAATGCTTTTTGTTTTTCTCCGCCATTGTTTCCTCCTGGCGCTAGAATCTTTTGCGCGCAGACCGCACGCCGGGCATGGAACCACTTAGATTATCGACCGAATTCGCTCCGCCGTTACAGGCCAATCGCGTTTCCTATTCGCTTTGTCCGTCAAGGCTTCCACGCCATTTTCATATTGCCGATGTTGATCCCGTAATGAACCAGGTTCGGTAACCGGCCGGGCAGCCCTCCGCGCGAGTTTATGACGCGGATAATCGGAGATGTGGAAGGCCGTAACAATCTTACGCTGCTAAAGGATTACGCGACTTACCTGCGCGTGGAGAAGGGTTTGCGCCCGCTCACCTGCGAGGCTTATCTCAGCGATCTGCGCATCTTCGCCGAGTTTCTCGAAGGCCGCGACCGCCTGCTGCTGACCGCCGCGGAGGCCGACGTGGCCGCGCTGCTCGAACATCTGCGCAACCACGGCATCGATTCCCGCTCGGCGGCGCGCAAGCTCAGTTGCCTGCGCGGTTTTTACAAGTGGCTGCTGCTGGACCGCTGCATTCACCGCGATCCGACCATCAACATCGAGTCGCCCAAGGCCTGGAAGGTGCTGCCGAAATCGCTGGCCGAGGCCGAAGTGAACGAAATGCTGGAGCGGGCCGCGATGGCCGCCAACCATCCCCAGGCGCAGGCCACGGCGCTGCGCGACCGCGCCATTCTCGAACTGCTGTACGGCAGCGGGTTGCGCGTCTCCGAAGTGACCACGCTCGGCGTAAGCGATCTGGCGCTCGACTCGGGCCGCGTTCTAGTGCGCGGCAAAGGTGACAAGGAACGCATCGTGCCGCTGGGCCGCACCGAGATTCAAGCGCTGGAAGAGTATTTGCGCGAAGGCCGTCCGCA
>PMHC01000195.1 GCA_003156495.1 Acidobacteriaceae bacterium | reverse complement strand
AGCGCCGGCCCGACATTGCCGCCGCCGAGCGGCGCGTGGCCTTTGCCAACAGTCAAATCGGTTTGGCGCGCGCGACTTTTTATCCGCAGGTGATTTTGAGCGGCGCCATCGGGCTTGACAGCAAGAGCTTGAGTAACTGGTTCTTCGCGCCGAGCCGTTATTGGGCCGCCGGGCCGGAGCTTTCGCAGACGATCTTCGATGCCGGTCGTCGGCGTGCGCAACTGGCGCAGAGCACGGCCAGCTATGACGAGTCGGTTGCCAACTACCGCCAGATGGTTCTGACCGCTTTCCAGCAAATCGAAGACAGCCTAGCCTCGATGCGTATTCTCACCGAAGAGGCAGCGCGCCAGCAACGGGCCGTCCAGGCGGCGCGGCGGGCCGAAGAGCTTTCCATGAATCGCTATCAGGGCGGCATGGTGAGTTATCTTGAAGTGATCAGCACGCAAAGCGCGCGTTTGCAGAATGAACGCATCGCCGTCGGTATTGAGCGCCGGCGCATGGCAGCCAGCGTTGCCCTTGTTCGTGCGCTGGGCGGTGGTTGGAACGCGGCAAGCCTTCCGCAGGCGTCTTCTCTTGTGAAGAAAAAATAGAAAGTTCATTCCATCGTGGCGTTCTTCTTGGGAGGAACTGCCGCGATGGCAGTAAAAGCAAACGGATCCCCTAAGATAAATTGAGATCATCTTCAGCGTTGGAGCGGAAGGAAATGTATAGCCGCCCAGTCGCGCCAACTTGACCAGATAGTGCGAGAGTCCTGTTGCTGCAACTGTGCAGTGGGTTTGTCGTTGACCAATCGGTCAAGAATGTGCAATTCCAGATTCGTAAAGACCATTCCGGGATTGGCTTTATGATCGATGCGATGGGCCAATTAGCAGCTACATTGTTTCAGCAGTGTTCTGATTCTTTTTGCCAATCGTCTCTTTTTTCTTCGATTGCATTTGCGATTTTTGGATCGTCGCGCCGAAGTTTCTTCATGTATGCCTTGGAGAGCTTGACGATGAGCGGAAATGCAGCGCGCGGACAAGTGGCCTTGTGCCGAATGCGCTCAGTAGATTTGTGAAATCATTGTTTGCCGCGGCCGTTGGCACGGCGGGCTTATGCTGAAGGTAAATATTTGAATCTAAAGTGGCTGCCCCCCAGGGATTCGAACCCCGATNNGCTGCTCCAGAGGCAGCTGTCCTACCATTGAACGAGGGGGCAACTCAATTGCTGCTGGCTTTTCTCACGGCCGACAGACTGCGAAGGCACAAAAAGCCACCTCATTCATATTAAGGGTAGTTGCGGAGGAGGTCAACGGCGCACGGGCCAGAAAGATTGCGCGCGGCCTTGCTGGTGGCAATTCCCGGAACGGGCTTCGCTGCTGGACCGGGTGCGCCCTGCATCTTTTACGCTTCCGTTCTACAATCATTTCTTGCTGCCAGAATCTCAACTCGACCGGCTTGAAGTCGTACTCGTTCAGCCGCGCAATCCGCTGAACATGGGCGCGGCGGCGCGTGCCATGGCCAACTTTGGACTCAAGCGCCTGTCGGTTGTTGGGGCCTACGCTCCTCACTGGCAGGAAGCACGCTCGGCGGTCGGCGCGGAAACGCTGCTGAAAACGGCTCGCGAGGCCGCGTCGCTGTCTGAAGCGGTAGCCGACTGCACGCTGGTGATCGGAACCGGAACTCTCACCTATCGCAAACCCGAGCAGCCGGTCCGCACGCTGCCGGAATTGGCGCCCACGGTTTGCGCGGAGCTTGAGCGCGGCGGCCGCGTGGCCATTGTCTTCGGTTCGGAAAAACACGGCATGATGCGCGAGGATCTGGCGCTATGCCATTTGCTGGTCGAAATTCCCACACATCCCCAGCAGCCCTCGATGAACCTGGGCCAGGCGGTAGCCGTTTGCCTTTACGAGTTGGCCGGGCGGACGGGCGAGTCGGCTTATAGCGCGCCTTTTGCCGAAAATTTTGGTCCCAGGCCGCCGGCCGCCGAGCTGGACCGTGTGGCCGCGATGATTGAAGAAACGATGCAGGCGGCGCACTACTCGCCGGCGGCGCACTACTCGCCGGCGGCGATGAGCAAAGCCAATCGCCACGATCTGAACCTGATGCTGCGGCGACTGACTATAGGACCGCACGACGCACGACGCATCCTGGGGCTCTTCCGCAGGATACTTAACCGGCTTAAACGATAGCCGAAATTCGCGGCGAGTGCCGTGCGATTCCTGCTAGAGTGGCGTTGATAGGCTCTTTCATGTTCCAGCCCAAAGTACGCGTACACATCGATTCTTCGGCCGCTGCTTCGGCGCGGCTCCTTATGTTGTTATGCGCCGCCGCTCTGCCCTGGGCGGTTTTTGGCCAGCAGCCAGAGGCGATTCCGAGTTCGGCGATAGCATTGCAGCCGGTCGCGGCGAGCAATTCCAGTAGCATGGGCGAAGAGCAGATCAAACGGCTGCTCGTCGGCAAAGATCTATTTTTGCGTGGCGGCTATCTCGACAATTCGCTCAGCTTCGGCGAGCATGGTGCGCTAATCGGCCACTCGCCGCAGGGCTCCTACACGCTGAGCGGAATCCGTATTGACCGTGTGCGCCTGACCAAGCACAAACTTGAGCTTGACGGGCAGCGCTATGCGCTCCACTTTCTCGGCGCTATGCCCTATGAAGATCCGGCCAAGGCCGTTGATCGCGTCAAAATTACGCCCAAGAAAAAGATCGTTCACATTACTATCGATCGCGAGCTGGTGGTTAAACCTAAGCACGAAAAAGGTAAAAACAAGCAGGCTACAAAAACCGCGCCTTTGTCCCGAGAGTCTTCGTCTTCCGAGCAGGATGAAGCCAACCAAGTGCAGGCCGAGATTGCCGCCGCTCCTGAGGCGGAGCGGCCTGCCGATCCGAAAAGTCTAACGACGACGACTTCGCCGGCTCATGCCGCCCAACTGCTCAAAGCGGCTATCGATAACGTTTTTTCCCAGGGATTTGATAATCGCATGATGGCGGCCATGCCCGATTTTTGGCGGCTCTATTACGAAGCCGCGGCGCAAAAGGCCGACTATCGCCCTAAGGATCCGGCCGTGCTGCGGCAGAATATGGTGGACAAAAAGGCGCGCCTCGTTACGGCCTTTCAGCCGGTCTCAAATCAGTATGCGCAAGACAACGGCGTGGCCGGAATTTCGCTTTACCATGTGATCGTCGGCGTTGACGGCAAGCCCGGCGAAATTGCTGTCGCTCGCCCCATCGGCTTCGGATTGGACGAGAGCGCTGTCGGTTCGATTCGCAAGGCTAAGTTCGAGTCGGCGATCAAAGACGGGAAGCCAGTTCCGGTGCTGCTCGACTTGGTCGTCGAGTTCCGCATCTATTCCAACCTCACCACCGGTGCGGCTAAGAGCCCGGTCAGCCAACCGGTCGATCAGCCGTCGGCCGCGCCTTCGCTTCCCGGTCCCTACAGCGTGCGGCACTGAGCTGGAACGCGAGATGATTTTGAATCTGCGGTTATAGTGTTTTCGCAATGGTTATAAAGTGGGAGTTTGTTCTTCTACCCCACCCTAGCCGCAAAGAACAAGAACGCGGCTAGAATGGGGCACCCGCAGCCGCTTTTTTTTACGCCATAAGTGAAAACGCGTTCGATGATCTCTATCGCGCGGTTTACCCGCGGCTGTGAGGCTGATCTTCCGCGCGATATTCGCTATCATCGAGCGATTTTAGTAGGGCTGAAGTCGGATTGGCTTTCCAGTTATAAAACAGGCCCAGGAAAAGCAGCACGGAAAATGCGGTGGCTAAAATAAAACCGTATTTCAGGCTGCCACATAGGTCGCTGATCAGGCCCATTGCCAGCGGCCCTAGCGCCGCGCCGGCGCAAGTAAAGAACAGAATAATGCCGGCGACCGATCCGTGCTCCGACTTAGGGAAGCAACTAATCCCCTTGGAATTTAAAGTGGGATAGATGACGGACATGAATAAGCCGGAAAGCGCCAGCAGATAAACCGCAGCGTTTACGCCGCCGCAAAGCGAACCGAGGAAGCAGAGCATAATCGCCAGGCTGAAAACCATCAGCACGGTCGTCCAATTCCAGCGCGCGGTTACCCACGCGCCCAGAAAGCGGCCGCCCGCGCGCAAGATGAAAAATATCGAGACCACATAAGCGGCGAGAAATGCCGATGAGGGCGGATTCTCTTTTAAAAAGGCGGGCAGCCAGACATAGATGGCGCATTCGACGGAAACATAGAGAAAGCAGGCCAGGGAAAATCCAAGCACGAAGGGACTTTTAAGCAGTGATAGCGTATGCAGCAGATCGGGCTTTTTCTGGCTGATTTTTACCGGCCGCGGATAGCGTACGAACAGCGCAACCAGAATGAGCAGTACGCAGATTGCGCCGGCAATGAGATAAAGGCGGTCCCAGGAGACGTGCGCGGCCAGGAGGCGCGCAACGATAAAGGGACCGATAATTGCGCCAATGCCGAAGAATCCTTCGACGTTATTCATGATCGAAGTATGTTCGCGCGTCGAGCTGGCGATGTCGCCGATTAAGGCTAGCGCGCCAGATTTGAATATGCCGATGGAAACACCGGAGACGATAAGTAGGATGACAAATATTCCGTACGACCTGGCGAAAGCGAATAGGAATGAATTAAGCGCGAATAGAATAAGCCCCAGAACAATGGCCGGTTTGCGCCCCAGACGGTCGGCCAGAAATCCCAGACCTATGGCCGCGACGGCAATCGCGATCATGTTGGCGTAATGAAAGGCACCGGCGGCCGTCATGCTTAAGTGGAAGGTTTTAACGACCTCTGGAATAATGCTGCCCACCGAGTCCGTCGTCATGGCGAACATCATGAACATCATGTAAGTCAGTGCGCGAATGACGAACAAATTTGCATGTGATTTGGCGGTCGTCATGGTGAGGCCCTCTTTATTGTTCCGGGGATATAAGAACGATTGTGCGCGTATGCGCCGGCTGGCTTGTATATTCGATGGATGCTTTCGGAGCGGTTAAGTCGACGCGCAGCGTGATGGCGTCCGCTTCTGTTTCCCAGCGAATGGAAAGCGCGTGCGCGGCATCAGATTCGATTGCGCACTTTCCGTTGAATGCCGGATGCGAATTGCGCAGGCGGATCAGCTCGATGAGCTTTTTCACCATGGGACGTCGCAGCGCGCTGGCGACTTCCTGCTCGGAATAGTAGTGGCGATTGATGTCGCGTCCGATGCGGCTGCGCGCTAACAGCGCCATGTCATTTGTGCCGCCCAGCAGACCCATGTAATAGATCTGCGGAATGCCTGGGATGAACAATTGCAGGGCGCGGGCGATCAGATAGAGCGCTTCGTCTTTTCCTAGCGCGTCAAAATAGGTGCAATTAACTTGATATAGGTCCAAGTTATTGGCCGCCGCGCCGGTTGCCTGAAGGCTTTCACCGTGACTGCGCGCATGAATAGTTTCGACTAAGCTGTCGATCTGCGATGGTTGCAAAAGTCCCGGGTTGCCGGTTTCATCGGCGCCAACGTCAATAATGCCGATGCCGTCGTGCGTGTCTAAAACATTAATGGCGTTGCCGGGCCTGACCGCAAGCCAACGCATTAGGGCAGTAACATCGGCGGAGTAGAGCGTGTGCAGAATAAGCGGCGGCAAGGCAAAATCGTAGACCCAATCGACCTTGCGCGCGATTTCAACCTGGCGCTTAAAGTAGCTGTGCACTTCAACCAGAACTTCTATCCCTAAAGCGTGTGCCCGTTCGGTTAGCTCGGTGATGAAGTCGAATGTGTCGTCGATCATAAAGCAACTGGTGCCTGCTTTTTTGATGGCGTATCCGACGGCATCCATGCGTATGGCGCGAATGCCCGCGTTGTGAAAGCGCGCCAGGATTGAATCCAGGTAGGCTTTGCTTTGCGGATGCGTAACATCGATGTCGATTTGCTGGGGCGTGAAGGTCGTCCACAAAAGTTTTTCTTGCCCGCAATCAAGTTTTGCGTGGGTGAAGGGCAGTCCCGGCCGCGGGCGATAGATGCGCAGCAGTTCCGCTTCCGTGGCGCCGTGGGGAAATACTTTGTCGTATGTTAAAAACATGCTGGCGTAGGGCGAGCTGGCGCCGTGCTGAGAGTAATCCTTGAACTGCGGCGATTCGGATGAGATGTGATTGACGATAAGGTCCGCCATCAGTTCGATGCACTTGCCGAGCGCGGCAAGATCGTTCCATGTGCCCAGGCGCGGATCGATGGCTGTATGATCGCGCGGATCGAAGCCGGCATCGGCGCCGTCAAAGGCGTCGTAGAAGGGCAACAGATGCGCTCCACCAAAAACGCCTGCCAGCGGACCGGCAAACAGTTTAGTAAGTCCGCGAATGCCATCCGCTGACAGGCGGTCAATATAAGTGATTAACTGGACCTTATTGTTCATCGGACTTCTATGCGCCTTTGTAGGCCAGGCGGTAGATGGCTTCGGCCTCTTGCTGCGACATGGAGCGCGGATTGTTTTTCATCAGGCGCGTGACCCCGAGCCCGGCGGTGGCGAGACGGGGCAGATCGTTTTCGCGAATGCCCAGCGCGGATAGTTCCATTTCCAGCTTGGTGGCCTTAATCAGCGACCAGAGCTTCAGAACACCGCTTTCCGCCGTGGCCTGGTCGGAGCTTTCGCGCTGAACACCCATGGCGACTGCTACATCGGCATAGCGCGACGGAGCTTCGACTGAGTTGAAGCGCATGACGTGCGGCAACAGAATAGCATTGGCGTGGCCGTGTGCAATATGAAACCATCCACCGAGAGGATAGGACAATGCGTGGACCGCGGCGGTGTTGACCGGTCCCAGGCAGAGGCCGCCATAAAGGCTTCCGCGCGCCATCTTTTCGCGCGCATCGAGTGATGCCGGCTGCTGAACCGCTTCGACGAGCGCAGAGGCGATGAGACGGATTCCTTCTAGCGCCCAGATATCGACGACCGGATGGGCGAAACGATTGGTGTAGGTCTCAATGCAGTGGGTAAGTGCATCGAGACCGGTTGCCGCTGTGACAGACGGCGGAACGGTAAGCGTTAATTCGGCATCGACAAAGACGGCGTCAGGAACCAGGCACGGACTGATGATGCCTTTCTTAATTTTGTCGGCTTCATCCAGCAGAATCGCGTTGGGAGAAACTTCACTGCCGGTTCCCGCCGTGGTCGGAATGCAAACGAGCGCGGTCTTTCGCTCACGAAGCAGATTGATGCCCATAACTTCTTCGATTTGTTGCGCGCTATTCCAAAGTGCGGCAACCAGCTTGGCGACATCGAGAGCGCTGCCGCCGCCGATACCAATAATGACGTCGGGCTCGAAATGCCGCGCGTGGTCAAGGATCTGCTTGAAGGAGGCAATGCTGGGCTCGGCTTCGATGCTGTCCTCGATGTAGGATGCCGGCAACCCCGCCAGTATCTTTTCCGCGTGCTTGCGCGCGATGGGGGGGGCCACCAGAAAGGCTCTTTTGAAAGCGCTAGCAGATAGATATAGCTTGCACTGTGCCAAACAGCCGCAGCCGATGGTCAGCTTTGGAACTTGCAACAGAGTGATTTTCTCCATCGATTACCCCTCATAGCGATAGGTTAACGTTCGAAACAGTCAATTCGCGGCACTGTTTGAGCAGCTTGAGCAAGTGGCGATAGCCGTTGCGAAATCGTAAATGCCTTGATATACAACCTTTTAACCCGTCTGAAAAAACAAAATGAAAATAAATCAAGTTAATGAATATAACGATAATACTATGAAATTTACGATCTATCCAGCATTGCATTTTCAAATTTATCTGGCGGCTGCCGCTCGGAACACTAGGCTGAACCGTGCTCGCTTTTACGCGAGGGCTTGAGCTGATGCAAAATCGATTCCGATTCACCGCGACTGGATCAAGGTGCTTTTTTAGAGCAATTGCACGGATTTCCCTGTTTTTTGATCGTCATAGTCCAGAATCGGTAGAGTGCAAAAAAATACAACAAGTAGTTATATAGTGATCCGACTGGCTTTATATTTATCTCTACATACGTATTCCACAATAAATGCACATTTATGAAAATAATCGCTTGACAAAGGATTTTTATATGCGTAAAGATGTTTGAGCAATTTGATAAGCACGTATATATGACCCCTAGGAGTGCAAATGACCGGAAGAACATCAAACAGGTACTGGTCAACTTTGTTGCTATTGCTGTGTGTATTTGGCCAGTTGTTTTGTGGGAAGCTCAATGCTCAGATGACGACAGCGAAGATTTCGGGGACGATTACCGATCCGACCGGAGCGCTTGTCGCGGATTCGGACCTCACATTGAAAAGCCCCAGTACGGGGACGGAACGCAAAGCTGTTTCCAACGCCCAAGGAATTTATGTATTTGACTTTGTTCCAATTGGCACCTACACCCTGCGTGCCTCGCGGCAGGGTTTTCAAACTCAGGAAAGAATAGGAATCACGTTGAGCGCGGCCTCCGAGCAGCGCATAGATTTTGCGTTAGCGCTGGCCTCCGATGTTACTGTCGTTCAAGTCAGTGCCGAAGCAGTCAATTTAGACTCTGTAACGCCGCAGCAAAATATTAGCCTCACCAGCGAGACGCTCAACCAGCTACCTGTCGCCAAGGAAGACTGGACAAGTGTGCTGCAACTGGGCGCGGGCATAACAACCGAGAATGCCAGTTCAACTCCGGCAGGAGCTGCTCTATCTATTAATGGACTTCCACCGGCCGGCTTTAACCTGACCGTGGACAGTACGAATGCGACCTCCGACCCGGAAATGGCGGCATTCGGCTTTTATCAAGGACCGAATGTCATCAATACGATCAATAATGATGCGATTGCCGAAGTTAGCATTGTTAAGGGCATAGCGCCGGCCACGATCGGCGGCACGATGTCGGGCAATGTGAATATAATCACGCGTTCGGGCGCAAACGAGTATCATGGCCGCCTGGAAGAAATCAACGATCTGAGCGCGTATGATGCGCGCAATCAATTTTTGACGTCTAAGCCGCGTTCGACGTTTAACCAATATGGCGGATCGGTGGGCGGCGCTATTCTTCGTAATAAGTTGTTTTTCTTTGGCAGTTATGAGGGAGTGCGTATCTCGTCGTATGAAGCTGTTTCAGGAACGGTGCCTACGCCATATCTTAAGAGCATCGCACCGAGCGCCTTTACGAGTGTGCTGGATCAGTTCCCTACGGTTTCACAGCCCAGCAGTGACGCAACCGCGATATCCACGGAATATTATGGCTCAGGTTCTTTGATCCAGCGGGATGGTAATGGCGTCGCGCGCATTGATTATCATCCGACCGAGAACGACTTGATTTATGCTCGCTATATTCGTTCGCGGCCATATAAATTCGCACCAAATCTTCTTCCGATTGATGCGCGCAGCACAACCGGTCACACAGATGGCATCAACACCGCTTATACGCACTCGGCGCATAGCTATACAACCTTGACGCGCTTCGGTTACAACAGAATTCGCCTGCAGCGGCTCGATCAGGGCTTCAGCAGCGATCTTGAGGAGATTTCGCTTTCCGGAATAGACTCGAGCGGTGCGGAACAATTTCTGAAGACGGGTGATTTTTACACGGGAGAGCAGCAGATAGCCAAAAACTATGGTTCTCATGCGCTAACTGCGGGCCTGATTATACAAAGGCAAGACGCGGGACGTACCGATTACAATACTGCAACCTTTGGCTACAGCTCGCTGAGCGACTTCCTTATTAATACGCCAAGCAAGGTGCAGATTACCTTTGACCTTAATCCATTTAATATTCATACCTATCAAATCGGCGGATTTCTGCAGGATGACTGGAAGTTCTCAAGCAGCCTGACCGTCAACCTTGGTCTGCGCTATGACTACTTTACAATTCCCAAGGAAGATAGTGGGCGCTTATACAACCGCGGCATCGATTCGACGGATCCTAGCCTGGGCGGTGGTTATGGCGCCTATCGTTCCGCCAATTCACTTTATAAAGCGGACTTTAATAACATTCAGCCTCGTTTAGGCTTCTCCTGGTCTCTCGGGCCGCAACAGAACACGGTAGTGCGTGGCGGTGTCGGCGTATTTGTTGGCCCGCACCCGATCTATGGCGGCCCGATCGACGAGGTTCAGGACTCGGCCTCAGTGCCATTCCGTGTTACGCTGACCGGCACGCAGGCGGAGAATTCTGGATTGGCTTACCCATTGCCTCGTTCTCAATTTACTCAGGCGCTGACCAGCTTACAGACTACGGGCGTCATTTCAACCGAGGTCGTTAATACGTCGATTTCAGAGAACTTCCCGAATCCGTACAGCATTCAATGGATGCTTGGAGTCGAGCGCGTACTGCCCGGATCGCATCGCGTCGAAGTCGACTATATTGCCAATCGTGGCCTCAAAGAGAACATGACAATCACCAAAAACCTGCCGGACCGCACGACTGGAGTACTTTCTCGCGCAACTTGGGGGCAATTCCGTTATTACTATGCTGGAGACGCCAGCAATTACAACGGACTGCAGATTCAACTGGTAAGGGCACCCTGGCACGGACTGAACTACTCCGGTGCTTTTGCCTGGTCTCATGCCATGTCGTTTGGCGATTCTAACCTGTTGCTGCAAGCCGCTCCTCAAGATAACAATAATATCCGCGCCGAATACGGTCCGACGCCCTTCGATCTGCGTACAACCTTTACAGGGAATGCACTGTGGGAAATTCCTGTTAAAGAATGGGTGAATCTAGCTAACCGTCCAGCTAAGTTGTTGCTTGACGGATGGCAGATTTCAGGGGTTTTCAAGGCAAGAAGCGGTTTGCCCGCTAACATTACCAATGGGGACTCATCGTATCCGAGCGACCGACCTGACGGTGTTGAGGGCGTAAAGCGGACGCTCGGTGGTTATCGGAATGCCGGCTTGCACCAATACTTGAATGCCTCTGCATATTCATCTGTAAACCTTTCGTCTCTTAGCGATGCCCAAGTACGTGGCGGATCGTTGGGACGCTATGCGACGAACAGTCCGGGGTCGGTAGTGCTCGATTTCTCAATGGGCAAAACGTTTAAGTTTACCGATAAGCGGACCTTTCAATTGCGTGCCGATGCATTCAATGCGCTTAACCGCACAAACTACGGCGGATTAAATACAAATATATCTTCTGGCAGTTTTGGTGAATTAACTTCGGCTACCGCACGCACCATGCAAATTAGCGGGCGGATTAACTTTTAACTCACTTTGTGTAGAGAGGTATATGCCAATATATCTCTCTACACACTTTTTACGCAGTCAGCATGGTTTGTAGATATACCAAATGCATAAGAAGACGGTTGGCTCTACCGCAGTTAACGATTTTTGAGGTGATGATGTCGGTAATTCTTCGCAAGTTTTCATGGATGGTTATCTTGCCGCTTGTGTTGCTCTTAGGCGTACAAGCCCAGAGCGCTGCTGTTTCGCCTGCGTCCTCAAGCACTGAAAAGGTGAGCTACCCGCCAATGTCGCAAGCAACGCTGGTGTCGGTGCCGAATATGCCCGCCGCGAGTTCGGCGATGCTGCCAGCGCTCTATGCTTCTGCTCACGCGTCCAATATGCTTTTGCTGCGTAATGGCGACTTATTGTGCTTTTGGTTTTCCGGCAGCGAAGAAGGACAGTCAAATGTAGGGATCGTGGTATCGCGTCTGAAAAAAGGCGAAAATACCTGGGGACAAACGATCCTTGTCGATCGCGATCCAGCAAAATCATTTCAAAACCCAGTTCCATTTGAAGCCTTCAACGGCGATATCTGGGTATTCCATACGGCGCAAAGCGCCGGCAAGGGGCAGGCGGATTCTCAGGTATTGAAGTCCATCTCGAAAGATGGAGGTGTTACTTGGTCAACCCCGGTTGTGGTTTTCGCCAAAGCGGGTTCATATACTAGGCAGCACATTGTTGACGGTGAAAATGGCACGCTGATTCTGCCTTTGTTCTATTCGACGGCGAACGGCATTACCGATGGCGCTCAAAACAACTATTCGGCGGTAGAAGTTAGTAGCGACGGCGGCAACACCTGGAAGGAGTGCATCGTTCCGGATTCGGGTGGCATGGTCCACATGAATATCGTCAAGCTGGCTGCGAAAAATTATGTTGCATTCTTCCGCAGTCGTTTTGCCGATTATATTTATCGCTCAGCTTCTGTGGATGGATGCCATTGGGCGCCTCCTGTAGCAACGACTCTGCCCAATAACAATGCTTCGATTCAAGCGATCAAGCTGGCGAATGGCCATCTGGTAATGGCTTTTGACAATATGTCGGGCCGTAAGGGCGTGCATGTTCCGCAAACCGGTCCACGCGCGCCGCTGACGCTGGCGCTTTCGGCAGACGATGGCGTTACTTGGTCTGCAGCACGGGATCTTGAAGTACCCGATAGCACATATGCGCCGGGTAAGGCACCATTTGGTCTGGAGGAATATAGCTATCCCAGCCTCTACCAGCTTTTGGACAAGAAAATCATGGTTGCCTATACCTATCGTCGTCGCGCGATTAAGAGCGTGCGTTTCAGTGAGGAGTGGATCAAGCAGGGAACGACGGTGGGAGAATACAAACCATCGAATTAAGTGACGGCCGGATTGGCGGCACAGTCGTACGATAAGTAGGGGATTTTGACTTTGCTTGGGTGACTTTATACTCTCGGGGATCGCAGTCAACGCGATGTTAGTAATAAAGCCGCCCAGGCAAAACGCCAAATTGCTTTCTGAATGGTACGAAAGCACTAATGCTGCATCTGTGCGTGTAAGTTTCGCTATGTCGGCTCGGCAGCGCGTGCTAACACGGAATTGTTTCTGCGGTTGTCTAATTATTATAGACAAGTTGAATATAATTATAGATACTAATAGCGGACAGCGTCTCTAAGCGCATCGCAATTCGCTCTTATGCCTGATGCGTGGCTGCTTGCGCCGGATATACTTTGACGGAGCTTGTTGCATGGTTACTGCTGCCCGCACGGCTAGGGCATGGATCGCGCGCTTGTAAGTCTGAAATTATATAGCTTCGGGTGATAGCTGATAGCGCAAGGAGCGTATGTGGACTTGCCTATTGGAGGGAAAGGTGCGGATTGTTAGCGTTGGAGAAGTCTTGTGGGATGTACTGGGCTCTCACGAGTATTTGGGCGGAGCGCCGCTAAACTTTTCCGTCCATGCCCGGCGGCTTGGGGAATCCGCTCTTGTAGTGAGCGCGGTTGGCAATGATGAGCGAGGGATGCGCGCTCTACGTCAAATACAAGGTTTAGGTATTAGCGTGGATGGTGTAACGCTTCAGGTTTCGGCGGATCATCCAACGGGCGCGGCAATTGTTAAGACGGACGACGCGGGCAATGCCAGGTTCTCTATTGCGCGTCCCGCGGCATTTGACTGTGTGCAAGTTACTGATAGCTTTATTCAGCGCATCCAGGAATACGGGCCGGACTGGTTCTATTTCGGCACGCTCGCGCAGACCGATGCGCGGGCCGAGAGTAACTTGCATCGGATTCTGGAATGCGTTACGAAAGCGAAGCGGTTCTACGATATTAATCTTCGCGAGGGACATTGGAATCTGCCGCTGGTTCAGCGGCTTTCTGCATTGGCCGATGTGATTAAGCTCAATGAGTCAGAGACGCAAATTTTATTTGCGCAAACGCAACCAGGACAGACATATCAGTTAGAGGCGTTTTGCGAATATTGGTCGAAGATGTGGAGCATTGAAACCATTTGCATCACGTTGGGTGGCCAGGGCTGCGCGGTATTCTCTAAACATGCGCTGCATTATGTTCGCGGTTTTCGCGTGCAGGTTGTCGATACGGTCGGCGCCGGCGATGCCTTTTCAGCGGCGTTTCTGCACGGTATGTACAGCGGATGGGATATAACCCGGTCTGCTACTTTCGCGAATGCACTTGGCGCGCTGGTAGCAAGTCGCGCCGGAGCTACGCCCGTTTGGACGCGAGAGGAATGTCTCGCGTTGATTTCGAAGGCGGCGGCTGAGCCGCATGAGAAAGCGTGATCCGATTTTTCAGCTTTTTGCTATTTGCGGTTGCGGCGTTGAAAACCGCGGCTAAGGATGAATCCGATGACCGGACCGAGCAGCAAGATAGATACCGAGCGCCAAGAGATCAATGAGACGGATCAGCCGAAGTATAGATTTATCTTTAAATCACTGAAAGAAAGTATTCGCTCTGGTATGTACGCGCAGGGGGCGCGGTTGCCGAGCGAAAGCGAATTGGTGAAGCGCTTCGGCGTGTCGCGCATGACGATCGTAAAGGCGATCAAAGAATTGCAGCGACTTGGTCTTGTGACACGTCGCATCGGATCGGGGACGTATGTTACCGCCATCGCCGTGGAGTGTAATCGGCTCTTCGGCCTTCTTATACCGGAGTTGGGACAGACGGAAATCTTTGAACCAATATGTCAAGGGATGGCCAATTTCCCGCTAACGAGCAAGCATTCTCTGCTTTGGGGAAACATGTACGGAGCAATCAAGCCCAAGGCCGAGGCGGCCGAGGAGCTCTGCCATCAGTACATTTCACAGCATGTATCAGGTGTATTTTTTGCGCCGCTGGAGTTGTTGCCTGGTATGGACGAGGTCAATCGGCGGATCACGGATGCCTTCGACCAAGCTAATATTCCCGTTGTGCTGCTCGATCGCTGCTATTTTCCCTATCCCGCGCGGAGTAAGTATGACTTAGTAGGGATAGACAATCGCAGAACGGCGTATTCGGCGACCGAGCATCTGGTAGATTGCGGGGCCAAGCGCATTGCGTTTTTCGGCCGTCGGCTGTCGGCTTCTACCGTGGATGCCCGCATCGCTGGATACCGCGAGGCGCTGTTTACTTACAAACAATCGCATCAACTATGCTCGGAGGAACTGGCGTTTCGCGGCGATGCGGAAGATGAAGACCAGGTCCGCGCGATTCTCGATCAGCACCGGCCCGACGCCTTTCTTTGTGCCAACGACTATACCGCGGCGAATCTGATGCAGACGCTGTTAAAGTTAGGGCGGCGGATTCCCGATGAGATTCGCATCGTGGGCATCGACGACGTAAAGTACGCGAGCCTGCTTCCTATTCCGTTGACCACGCAACATCAGCCGTGTCTGCACATTGGCCGGGTCGCTATGTCGACGATGCTCGACCGGATTGAGAATCCCGACCTGCCGACGCGCGACATCTCACTTAGCTGCCGTCTGGTTATACGAAAATCGTGCGGCTATAAAGGAATGCTCGAGGCCGCTGATAACTCGGATAGCTAACTGTTGATTGATGGACCTCTTTGCGGCAGGATTCAAGTCGTTCCCTTTCAAAGTAGTTTTACATCTACAGGAGATTTGCGCTAAGAGCTGGCGTCTGCGCGAATCGATTTTGCGGCTACAGGTCGGTTTTGCCGATGTGGAGGCGGAGCATTTTGTTGCGCAAGGTGGAGCGTTTGAGGCCGAGGCGCTCGGCGGCGCCGCCGGGGCCGGAGACTTTTCCAGCGGAGGCTTTGAGGGCGTCGAGGATGGCGCGGCGCTCGGATTCGCGCAGCGTGGGGGCGGGGCGCGATTTGGCGTGCAGGGCGGCGAAGGACGATTTGCCAAGTTCATGAATAGGGACGCGCAGCTCCTCGCCCTGAGTGAGGATGACCGCGCGCTCGATAAAATTCTGCAACTCGCGCACGTTGCCGGG
>PMHC01000070.1 GCA_003156495.1 Acidobacteriaceae bacterium | reverse complement strand
GGTAAAAGTGACCGTGAATGCAAATGTAACGCTTGCTCGAAGGCATGGCTCATCCGTTCGTCTAGCGCCGGTCTGCCGCCGGTCGCTGCCGCTATTGTAAGGCCCGGCGTAAGAAGTTTATCGGCGCGGCGAGCCGGTAGGTTCAGGTTATTTGGCCAGATCGCAAATCTTTGCCCAGCTTCGCCTTCCCGTTTAATTTGTAAATCGCGGTGAGGGCTTCAATCGCTTAGAGATGGGGTCGGCCATTGTTGCCGGCGAAGCGCCAGCAGGTAAATGGCGGCGAGAACGCACAATGCCCCCAATGGAGCTAAAAGCCGCCACGCGCCAGCCGGCTGCGCCAGCACCACAGCCAGAGGAACGGCGGAAAGCAGCGCAGCGGAAATCAGCGCCAGCAAGAGCGACATGTCGGAACCGGAAATCGAGCCCATCGCCATCCTGATCTCTCGCGCCGCCTGCGTGTGCATCAGCAGCAGGCCTGTGAGCAGCCAACTCGCCATGACCAGAGCGAGCCGCAACGCAGCCGAGCAGCTATCGGCGAAGGAGCTTTTCCATGCGATCGCGGCTATCAGCGGCAGTGCGCTTGCCACAAAGAGCGTGGTCAGCGCCAGATGCTTTTGCTCGAGCAATTCCCTGTAGCGGACGGGGAAGAGCCTGTAGCGGTCGATCTGCCGCGCGCCGTCGAGGCCAAAGGGATTCAGCATTGCCGGCATTTGCAGCAGCGCGAGCAGCAGAAACGGTACGGTGGCCTTGCCCGGCGTCAGCCAGCGGCCAAAACACTCCGAGAGCGCCGCGGCGATTGAAACGATCAGCGCGATGTAGAAATCGAGCGTCCGGCCGTAGTAGCGCAGTTCTTTGCGCCAGAGGGGGAATCGTTGCCCGGTGGCTGGCGGCGCAGCTTTGCGGCGAAAAAATTCCCGATTCTGGAAATTCGATAGCAGCGCTGCGAGAAGCAGGCCCGCGCCGGCGGCAAGACTCAGCTCGACTGCCGCGCGGAGAGCGGCCAGCAGCGGATGCGGTAGCCGGAGGCAGGCAAAAACAGTCAGGAGAGAGGCAACGAAGAAGGCCGCGAAACGCCGTCGCTGCAAAATCGAGGCCATCCAATAGACTCGCCGCTCAAGTTTCGTGAACGGATAGATGAGCAGCCTGCGCGTCGGAATCGATGGATTGACCGTTAGCGGTAAAAGCGCCCAGGCTGCGGCCAGAATCGTCACCGTCCACTGCGCGGCGAGCAGACGCGCCGGCTGCGGCGCAACGGCGATGGTTTTGAGCTGGCGGGCAAAAAAATAGACGGCGGCGGCTGCGGCGAGAATTTCCACTTCCATTTCGCCCCGCGAGCGCTTGACGACCCACGCCCGGCGGTCGCTCAGCCGCGCCAGCCGCAATAAAGCTCTCAGCCGAGCCATTCCATCCCCTCGCTTTGCGGCGCGCAGAACTGCTTGAAATACGCCTCTTCGAGCGTCACGCCCGCCCGCGAAAGCTCGTCCGACCTGCCCTGCGCTACCAGTCGGCCGTCGCGGATCATTGCGTAGCGGTCGAGCAAGTCGCAGGCTGAACGCAGCAGATGCGTGGTCAGAAAAATCGTTGTTCCACGCTGGGCGGCGCTCTTCATCGCCTGTTTCAGCGTCAGAATCATTACCGGATCGAGGCCCTCGAAGGGTTCGTCGAGGATCAGCACTTGGGGGTTCGGCAACAGCGCCATCGCCAGCGAGGTTTTCTTCCGCATTCCGTACGAACAATCGCGCACGAGCTTTTCGCTGTCGGCCGAAAGCCCGAAGAGCTCGAGCAGTTGCGCGGCGCGGCGGCGAAATGTTTCTTCGTCGATCACGAAAGTCGCTTGAATCAGCCCAAGATGCTCGCCGATCGTCAGGTATTCGAAAAGCGCCAACTCGTCGGGAACCGCGCCAATCGTGCGCTTGACGGCGAGCGCCTCCGTGGTAATCGACCGGCCCAGAATAAGAGCGTCACCGTTATCGGGTTGTGTGAGTCCGGCCATCATCCGCACCGTTGTCGATTTTCCGGCGCCGTTCGGCCCTAGAAAGCCGAAGATCGTTCCTTGGGAAATCTCCAGCGTCAGATCGCGCACCACGGACCTTCCGGCGTAGCTCTTGGTTAAATTGCGCAATTGAATCGCAGGCTGAGGCATTACCAACAGAATGGCACAAAGCGGCGCGTGGCCGCTTTGCGCGTGCCTTGTATAGCGCATTTTCACAGTTGGTGTAGAGTGTGAAGCCTTTTCCAGCCCACCTTAACCGTCTGCCGCGGCGGACGGTTAAGGTGGGGCACCTGTATTTCCACTGCACCTGTTTCTACTGCACCATCGGTGAAAATGATCTATTTTTTGGCCAGATCGCAGGCGCGCCACAGGTACCAACTGGCCACGGAGCGGAATGGCGCCCAGCGCGCGCCGCGCCGGAGAAGGGTTTCCGGCTTGGGCAGGTCGGAGGCCCCTAGCGGCCGCGAACGGGGCACGCGCTGGAAGGTGAGCGCATAGCCCTTGCGCACGCCGTAGTCGGCCGCGGGCAGCACGTCGGGCCGGCCAAGGCGGAAGATCAGGAGCATTTCCACCGTCCAGCGGCCGATGCCGCGCACTTCGGTCAAACGCTCCACGATTTCTTCGTCGGCCATCTTGCGGATCGCCACGCCCGTCGGCACGGTTCCATCCAGCGTTTTGCCGGCCAGATCGCGCAGCGCACGGAGCTTGTTGGCGGAGACGCCGGCGGCCCGCAGCGGCTCGTCGGGCGCGGCCAGCAGCTCTTCTGGCGTGGGATTGCCGCCGAAATGCTCCTTCACACGCCGGTGAATCGAGGCGGCGGCTTTGCCGTTCAATTGCTGGTAGAGAATCGATTCGAGCAGCGCCGCGAAGGGCGAAACCGAGCGGTCGAGCTTGAGCGTAAAGGCCCCGGCGCGATCGATCAGCGCGGCGAGCTTGGCGTCTTGCGCGCGCAGGTAATCGACTGCCGCAACCGGGTCGAAAGGCAGTTTATGGCCGTGGCCGTCATTCATCATGGAAAAAGTGTAGCGCGCGCTTCACGCCCCGCGCCGCCGGGAAATCCGCCACGTGCTTCCCATTCTCGACATAGCCGTGGAAATCGCCCTTCACCGCGATTCCGCGCCTGCCTCTTGCGCCTGTACCATGTAAAGGGACCAAGAAGGAGTACGTGGCTATGAAGATGCGACCGGGATCGCAGACTGGATTTTTGCTCTGCGGCAAGGAATGGACCGACGGAGAGGCCCTCGAGGTGCGTTCGCCTTGGGACCAGGGGCTGGTCGGGCGCGTCACCAAAGCTACGCGCGCCGATGCGCGCCAGGCCGTCAACCACGCCGTGGCCAGCCTGCGGCGCACACGCGCGCTGCCCCGTTGGAAGCGCCGCGAGATTTTAGAAGACGTGGCCGCCGCGCTGATCGAGCAGAAAGAGCGCTTTGCCCAACTGATTGTCGCCGAGGCGGGCAAGCCCGTGCGGCAGGCGCGCACCGAAGTGGACCGCGCCGTGTTGACCTTTAAAACCGCCGCCGAGGAGGCCGTGCGTTTTGGCGGCGAGAGCATTCCGCTTGACCTGACCGAAGGCAACGAGGGGTGCTGGGGATTGGTGCAGCGCTTTCCCGTCGGTCCGGTTCTAGCCATTACGCCCTTCAATTTTCCGTTGAATCTGGTGGCGCACAAGGCCGCGCCGGCCATAGCCGCCGGTTGCCCTTTGATTGTTAAACCCTCTCCGCAAGCCCCCTTTACCGCGCTGGCGCTGGGCGAAGTGATTCTGAAGGCCGGCTGGCCCGCCGAGGCGCTAGCCGTGCTGCCGCTGGCTGAGGCCGACACTGCGTGGCTGGCCGAAAAAGAAGATCGCATCAAGCTGGTCAGTTTTACCGGATCGGCGAAGGCGGGCTGGGCGCTGAAGCAGCGCTCCGGCCGCAAGCGGGTGCAGCTTGAGCTGGGCGGCAACTCGGCATTGCTGGTTCACGGCGATTGGGCCGATCTGGACGATGCCGCCGTGCGCACGGCGCATTCGGCCTTTAACTACGCCGGCCAGTCCTGCAACAGCGTGCAGCGGGTCTTTGTCGACCGCAATATTTTTCAATCCTATTTGTGGAAGGTCGTCGATTACGCGGCGAAGCTGGGGCTCGGCGATCCTGCAAACGAAGCCAACGATGTGGGGCCGCTGATTCGCGAAAGCGAGGCCGAGCGCGTCGAAAGCTGGATCAAAGAGGCCGTGGCAGGAGGCGCCAAGCTGGTGGCTGGCGGCGAACGCAAGGGTTCCGTCATTACTCCGGCGATTTTTACCGCAACCGCGCCGGGCATGAAGATCCGCGACGAAGAGGTTTTAGGGCCGGTGGTGATGATTGAGCCCTACGACGATTTTGAAGAGGCTCTGGCGCAGGTGAATCACTCGAAGTTCGGCTTGCAGGCCGGGCTGCTCACGCGCGACGCCGGGCGCATTCTTACCGCTTACCGCGAGTTGGAGGTTGGCGCGCTGATTGTCGGCGATATGCCCAGTTGGCGGCTTGATCCGATGCCTTTCGGCGGCGTAAAAGATTCCGGCATGGGTCGCGAGGGCCTGCGTTGCGCCATCGACGAGATGACCGAACCGCGCATGTTGGTGATGACGGGAATCGACTAGGGCAAATTGCCTGATGGTATAGA
>PMHC01000143.1 GCA_003156495.1 Acidobacteriaceae bacterium | reverse complement strand
GGTCCACGCTGTCGTTGCCCGGGTCTTCGCGCTCCGGCGAAAAAGCCACGTGCACGCTGCCATCCTTGTCGCCGCGCGCTACCTTTATGCCGCGCGTATTGCCCGCCTCCAGCAGCGGAACCACAACCTCCTCGGTCGTGCCCGGATAGGTCGTGCTTTCAAGCACGATCAACTGGCCCTCGTGAACGTGCGGCGCGATCGACTTGACCGTACCGGTAATAAAGCTCAAGTCGGGTTCGTGGTGCTCGTCGAGCGGCGTGGGAACGCAGATAATCACCGCGTCCATCTCCGCGATCTTCGCGTAATCGCTGGTGGCGAGAAAGCCCGACTTCCGCGCCTTCTCGATTTCGGCCGGGAGAATGCGTACGATGTACGATCCGCCGCCATTCAGCGTCGCCACCTTGTCGGCCGCGATGTCGAAGCCGGTAACGCGGAATCGCTCGCCGCTGAACAGCAGCGCCAGCGGCAGTCCTACATATCCCATGCCGACGATCCCGATGCGGGCCTCGCGGGTTTCCATCTTGTGTTTGAGTTCTAGAAGAGTGTTTGTGGGGGCGTTCTTCATGTTGTCGATTGTAAGCCAGATTGCGCGCTTGATACGACTCTGCTTGCGGCTTTCCGCTTGCTGCCTGATCGGTGGGCGGGCGTATCCTGACAGAAAAGGCCGCCTGCCGATTGGCGCGGCCGCGTTTTTTTTCGGAGGTCGAATTGCCCAAATATCTTGTAACCGGAGTCGCGGGATTCATTGGCCGCTCCATTGCCGCGGCCTTGCTCACGCGCGGCGAATCCGTGCGCGGCGTTGACAATTTCATTACCGGCAAGCGCGCCAACCTGATCGGTCTGGAAAAAATGGAGTTCGTCGAAGGCGACCTCACCAACCCGGCACTCTGCGCCAAAGTCTGCGCCGGTGTTGAAATCGTCTTCCATGAAGCGGCGCTGGCCTCGGTGCCGCGCTCGGTGGCCGATCCGGTCGCCACCAACGCCAACTGCGTCGACGCCACCCTCAACGTGCTGGTCGCCGCCCGTGATGCCGGCGTGCGCCGCGTTCTTTACGCCGGCTCCTCCTCGGCCTACGGCGATACCCCTACGCTGCCCAAGCATGAAGAAATGCTGCCCAACCCCATGAGTCCCTACGCCGTCGCCAAGCTCACCGGCGAGTATTACCTACGCGTTTTCGCCCGCATCTACGGGCTTGAAACCGTTATCCTGCGCTACTTCAACGTCTTCGGCCCTTATCAAGACCCCACATCGCACTACTCCGGCGTGCTGGCGCTTTTCTGCCGCAAAATGCTGGCCGGCCAGCAACCCACCATCTACGGTGACGGCGGGCAAAGCCGCGACTTCACCTTCATTGAAAATGTAGTCGGCGCCAATCTGCTGGCCGCATCCGCTCCGGCCGAAAAAGTCTCCGGCCGCTTTATGAATGTGGCCACCGGCGCCGCCATCACGCTCAACCAGACCTTCGACATCCTCTGCGATCTGACCGGCTATCGCGGCAAGCCTGCCTATGCCGAGCCGCGCGCGGGCGACATTCGTCACTCCCTGGCCGATATCACTCTGGCCAAGGAGTTGATCGGCTACCAGACTAAGGTTGATTTCCGCGAAGGCTTGCGCCGCACCGTCGACTGGTATCGCACCTCATCGCCGGAGGCTTAACTCGCGCTCCGGCAAATTTTTATGTTGACGAACGTAGCGCAATGAACGAAACTGACCACGATTTTCCTCGGATCTTCTTTCGTCCTTCCCGCGTTGCTTCTATCCGGTCGATAGGGGACGAAGACAAGGCTTCCGGCATCAATTTGCGGAAGCTCACCGCGACAGGCCAGCGAACTCCTCGCCGGAATCCCGGCGGCAAATTTTGAGAGTCCGCGCACTGCGCCAGGGCCCTGCGGCTTTGCGGCGGAGGTTCCCATCTGGTGACAGACAACCAGGCTCTTCAGCAGACGCTTCCCGAGGCGGCGGGACCGTTGCGTTCCGCCTCTGTCTCTCTGCGCGAGCTCGCGCGGATCGTGCTTCGTCGTTGGCGCTTGATCGTCGCCATCGAGACCGCTCTGCTGCTGCTTTGTCTCGTTTATTGTTTCGCCGCGCCCAAGCAATTCGAGGCCGCGGCGCGCGTCGAACTGCGCGCCGCTCCAGCCTCTTCGCTCAATCTCGATGCGCAGGATACGCTGTTTTCCGCTTCGATTCTCTCCGCGCCCCTGGCGCAGGAAACCCTGGCCGGAGTCTTGCGCAGTGACCGGCTCGCCTGGCGTGTGATAACCGAGCTCAAGCTCTATCGCGACCCCGCCTTCAGCGGAGGCCGCGCCGGCCGCTTTGCCGGCTTCGATTCCGCCCACCCCGAGCCCGCATCTCAGGCCTGGCTGCTCGATCGCTTCTCTCGCCGCCTGCGCATACAAACCGTGCCGCGCACGCTGCTGGTCGAAGTGCGCTTCCGCTGCCGCGACGCGGCGCTTTCGGCCGCCGTCGTCAACGCGCTGATCCGTGCCTACGGCGAGCAGGAGACGCAATCCAAGATTCAAGCTACGGCGCAGGCCTCCGATTGGCTCAACGGACAGCTCGCCGGACTGAAAACCCGCGTGGATCGTGACCAGCTGCGATTGGCCGACTTCGAAAGCCGGAATGGCATTGTCAGCACGCCGGAGATTCAAGCCAGCGGCCTGTCCGGCGAGACCCAGCACAGTGCCGTGCTGTTGGAGATCGACGACCTCGGCCGCCAGCTTGTGGTTGCCACCTCCGACCGCATCTTGAGCGAGGCCGAGTATCGCGCCGCCTCCACCGGCGACCCGGAGACGATTATCGCTTCCGATCCGCATCTGCAGACCGAAAGCGGCAACCTCGCCACCACGCTCTTGCAGCAGATTCGCGCCCGCCGCAGCGAGCTTGAACAGGAGCAGGCCCAACTTAGCTCCGAGCACGGCCCCAACTTTCCGCGCGTCGTCGAAATCGGCCGCCAACTGCAAAATCTCATTCGCCAGAAACAGGCCGAAGACGCCAAGCTCGTCGAACGCTTCCGCAACCGCTGGCAAACCGCGCTCGACCGCGAGCGCCTGGTGCGCAAAAGCCTCGATCAAGCCACCGGCGAAGGCCTCAAGCTAAATCGCGCCACCAACGAATACGCCATCATGCGCCAGGAAGCTAACGCCAGCCACGATCTCTATCTCCGTGCGCTGGAAAAAGCCGAAGAAGCGGGCCTCGCCGCCGGCGTGCATAGCTCCAACATTTCGCTCGTCGATGCCGCTCGCCAGCCGGCCAAGCCCGTTGCGCCCGATCTGCTCGTGGATCTCGCCATCACCTTCTTCGTCGGTCTTTGGCTGGCTCTGGGCGCGGCGTTGTTGCGCGAGTCGCTGGCCCGTTCCGCGGCGCATCGTGCGGCGGCGGCCCTTCTCTTGCTCGTGCTCACAGCCGGCACAACGCTTTCCGCGCAATCGCCGACCCCCAGCACCTCCGGCCTGCCTTCTGGCGTCGTCACTCTTCCGCAAACGCCGGAAACGCGCAAGCTGCCCAACCCCAAAGAATCGCCCACGCTTTGGAACGATGCTGGCGCAGGCAATCCTACCGCGCAGCTTTCGGCGGCGCNNCCCGCCACTCCCATGCCTGCGCCCATCGCTCCCGGCGACGCTCTCGACATCAGCGAAGCCCACACGCCGGAATTCCATTCCGCCGCCCGCGTCTCTTCGCTAGGCACGGTTACTTTGCCCATGATCGGCGAGGTGAAAGTTGCCGGGCTTGACGAACAATCCGCCGCCCGCGTCATTGAGGCCGCGCTCCTCGCCAAAGGCATGTTGCTGCACCCGCTCGTCACCGTGCTCGTTACCGCCTACGTCGGTCAAGAGGTGAGCGTGCTCGGTGAAGTCGCCCGTCCCGGCGNNTGCTGGGCGAGGTGGTGCGTCCCGGCGTCTATCCCTACACCTATCACCACCGGCTGCTCGATCTGATCTCGGCCGCCTCTGGTCTTTCGCCCAACGCCGGCCGGCTGGTCAACATCTACCATCAAAACGATCCCCAAACCCCACATCCGGTCGTGCTTGATCCCAGCGGCGCCGATGCCGGCTCCGACCACAATCCCGAGCTCAGCCCCGGAGACACCGTTCAAGTCAGCCGCGCCGGACTGATCTACGTCGTCGGCGCCGTCATTCGTCCCGGCGGCTTCCCCGTCGATCCCGTGCAGGGACTCACTGCCGTGCAGGCTCTCTCGCTGGCCTGGGGTCCGACGCAAAATGCCGCCGTCCGCAAAGCCATACTCATCCGCGAGCAGCGCGGCGGCCGCACCATGATCTCGCTCGACCTCAAACGCATGTTGCATGGCCAGGACCCCGACCAGCCCGTGCAAGACCGCGACATTCTTTACATCCCCGATTCCATGGCCAAAAATCTCTTGAACCGGACCCTGGAGTCCGCCATTCAATCCACCTTCGGCGTCGCCATCTATTCGGCGCTCGTCTACTCGCAGAGGTACTAGGTCTTTGACAGCTTGAAGTTGTACCANNACCACAACGCTATGGATCGAAACCATCTGGTCGCGCTACTAGTCGCAGAGGTACTGGCAATGCGTCGTGTCGCCTGGCTGTTGCTGCTCATCTTCGTCTTCGCCATTCCTTGGGAGTATTCCCTGGACCTCGGCGAGCCGTTGGGCAACGTCGCCCGCATCGCCGGTCTGCTCACCCTCCTCGCCGCCCTTCCCGCGCTTCTTCAGACAGGCCGCCTGCGCCTTCCCGGCGTGCTCTGCTGGGTCGCGCTCGCCGTCTATCTCTGGTTCTGCTGCACTTACTTTTGGAGCGTCGCTCCGGCCGCTACGCTGGACAAAATCCGCGCTTACTTTCAGGAGATGATGATCCTCTGGC
>PMHC01000332.1:9024-9227 GCA_003156495.1 Acidobacteriaceae bacterium | reverse complement strand
CGCTGCGCACGCTGGAGCCTTCAATTGTCGCCAGCCGTGGGCTGGTTTTCTTTGCGTACTTTTTAATCGTGAATGGCGACTACTACGCCGCCGGCCAGACGGCAACGCTGGAAACGCTGGCGGGGCTGGGCTTTCGCGTCAATCCGCACCGCCGGCTGACGCGCACGGCCGAAGAGATGGTCGCATTCATCAACGAGGCCGAA
>PMHC01000332.1:6284-8984 GCA_003156495.1 Acidobacteriaceae bacterium | reverse complement strand
CCTACAAGTTCACGGCCAAGGCAGGCATTACGCGGGTCAACGGCATCACCGTACAAGTGGGCCGCACCGGCAAGCTGACGCCGGTAGCCGAGCTGGAGCCGGTTTTTATCGGCGGAACGACGGTGAGCCGGGCCACGCTGCACAACGCGGATTTTCTTTCGGGGCTGGGCCTGCGGATCGGCGACTGCGTAAAGGTCGAGCGCGGTGGCGACGTAATTCCCAAGGTGGTTGAAGTCGTTGAGGACGCCGATCACGCGCGCGGGAAAGGACCCTTCGTTTTTCCGACGGTTTGCCCGGAATGCGGCAGCGCCGCGGTGCGCGCCGAGGGCGAGGTGGATTGGCGATGCGTGAATGCCGACTGCCCGGCCAAGCTGCGCGAAAGTCTGCTGCACTTCGGCAGCCGCAAGGTGATGAACATCGAAGGGCTGGGCGAAGCGGCGGTGCAGCAGTTGCTCGACCGCGAACTGGTGCGCAGCGTGGCGGATTTGTATGCGCTCGGTGAGGAACAGTTGGCGGGCTTGGAGCGATTCGCCGAGAAGTCGGCGCGAACGCTGGCCGCCGAGATCGAAAACTCGAAAAAAGCCGGGCTGGCGCGCGTCGTGATGGGACTGGGAATCCGGTTTGTGGGCGAACGGACGGCCGAGCTTTTAGCCGAGGAGTTCGGATCGATGGAGGCGCTGATCGCCGCCACGGCCGAGGAGTTGGAACGGGTCGAAGAGGTAGGCCCGCGCATCGCCGAATCGATCAGGGACTTCTTCGCACAGCCGGCCAATCGCACGTTGGTAGAGAATTTGCAACAGGCCGGCGTGGTGATGACGGCCGAAAAGCGGCAACGAACGGCGCAGTTGGTCGGGTTGACCTTTGTGCTGACGGGCACGCTGCCGACGCTGACGCGCGAGGAAGCAAAGCGGAAAATCGAATCCGCCGGAGGCAAGACCGCCAGCGCGGTGAGCAAAAAAACCAGCTATGTGGTAGCCGGCGTCGAGGCCGGATCTAAGCTGGACAAAGCGCGCGAGCTTAAGCTTCGGGTGATTGACGAAGCGGGATTGCTGGCGCTGCTTCAAGAGCCAGCGCCGTCAGCATAGGCGGCTCACATGGACCTTGCGCGACAGCATCCAACTCGGGCTGGCGATCAGTCTTGGCGAAGAACAACGGGAGCAACGCCAAGATAGCCAAAATCAGGTCGGTCCACATATGAGCCCTCTTTCTTGATACGGGTTAAGCGCGTGAGCGGCGGCGTGCGGGAAGATCGGCGCGTTTTTCGCGGGCGCGCTCGCGTTCCCACGCTTCAGTGCGCCAGTTGCGCGAGGCGTAACGGGGTTTATCTTCAACCAGCGAAGCGAACTCCTCTGGCAGCGGACGTTGGGGCATCGTAACGATTCCCGACTGCGGCCGAAGCAAGGGTTTTGAAATCGCTGTCTCCGGAGTCGGAATCAGCCGGGCAGAAGACTCGAACTCCATGTCGTCGGTAGGCACGGCGGTGAGGCTGGTGTCAGTCGGCGTCATATCGGCCAACGCGGCGCTATGGCTGGCTTCCACGGGCAGAGACGAGGACAATTCCTCACTCTCTTCTCCGTCCGTATGCTGTTCCATACGCACAGAGATCGAGCGGGCCATGAAATCGTCGACTAATTTATGAAGACAGGTTTGCCCACATAGATGCTTCGAACCAGGACGCAGCCTGTGGCGTGAGTTCCACCCGCTGACGCGCAGCTCTCCTCCTTGTTCGTAGGCGACAAACCAATGATTGGTCTGTCTCTTCTCCGATGCACAGATGTCACACGTAATTGCCTGCCGGATCACTGGATTTTCCTCACTCCGCGGCCAATCTCGATGAGATCGAGATGCCTGGGACTTCTCACATATATGTTCATCGTACGGAGGGGAAATTTCATGAGGAAGTGCACAAGGGAAAGATAAGCTGATTCAATTGTGAACAGTTTCATAAAAACCTGTCCTAAAATGAAACTCATTTCGGGACAGTCGGAAATCGGGACCAAAAACAGAACGAGCGCGGGGATGGCCGCGCTCGTGAATGGAGCGGAAGCGCGCCGAAGGCGGCTCCGCGCAATAAAAAACGACGCTACTCGCGCGGGGCAAAGTAGCCCTTACGAGCGCGAACCTGATAGCGACGGTCGTAGCAGTAGAGATAAATCGTGCGGAATGAGCCGTCAGCTTTAAAGTCAGCGGGCGTATAAACAAGCGCGTACTGGCTACGCAGTTCCTCCTCGATGCTTTTAAAGCTGGTGGCGATCTGTTCGGCCGAGGGCGGAAAGAAAACCTCACCGCCGGTTTCTTCGGCCAACTGGGTCATCACCTTGTCGCCGGGACCGCGGCTGGGGGTCCAGTTGGTGCTGATGGAGTAGATGGTGGTTTCAGCCCTTTGGCATTCTTTAATGGCTTCCGGCAAATAGACGCGGCTCTGGTCGTCTTCGCCATCGGAGATGAGAATGAGCGCTTTGCGGAAGGGCTCCGGTCCGCGCTCGGAGAGCAGTTTGTCGCGGCAGGCGGTATAGACGGCGTCGAAGATCGCCGTACCGCCGCTGGGGTGCAGTTTGTTGATTCCGGTCGCCAGCGCGTCGGGATCGTTGGTCCAGTCGGCAGTGACGGTCGGAGTAACGTCAAAGCCCATGATAAAAGAGCGGTCATAGCGCGGCCGCAGCACCTGCAGCAGAAATTCGGTGGCCGACTGCTGCTCGA
>PMHC01000332.1:580-6279 GCA_003156495.1 Acidobacteriaceae bacterium | reverse complement strand
AGCAGGGCGAAGTCGCTTTGCTTGAGATCGGGAATGTAGTGGCCATGCCTGTCGGTGACGGTAAAGATAAGGGGAACCTCGTTGACCATTACGCGAAACGGCTGCATGGCGTCGGCGTCGGCAGAGGCGGCCGGTGCTGGAGCGGGTTGCTGGGCGGCGGGCGCAACCTGTGCGCCGGCGTTTTTGGGCACGGGTTGTTGGGCAAACGCAGCGGACAAAGGCATTGCCGCCAGTGCGGCCAAAAAGAGTAGCCGGAGCCGAGGACGCATAGCGATCCGAAGCATGGAGTTTTTGCTGGTCATGACGCTCCCTATTTTAGCAATCGAAACGGGCGCAAGGGGAGAGGAATTCGATGCGCTTCAAAGATGCGTGAAATTGCGAGAAACCCGTTGCTTTGGGGATAGGCAGATTGACATATCCGCGCGACGGAGGGGTGCCAAAAAAGCTGAATGCGTTGTGCCGGAGCTATTCCGGCGTCTCCTCCAGACGGCGAAGAAAGTCAGTCAGCTCGTCGGGCAGCGGGGCTTCGATGCAGAGCTCTTTTCCGCTGAGTGGATGGGTGAACTCGATGCGTGTGGCGTGGAGGAAGTTGCGCTCCAGTCGCAGCGCTTCGGGGGTGGTTTTGCGGCGCGGTCCGGCGGGGGTGGGTNNACGCGGATCTGGTGGGTGCGACCAGTTTCAATGCGTACGCTGAGCAGGGTGAATTTACCGAAGCGTGTCTCGATCCGGCGCATGACCTCGTAACGCGAGAGAGCTGTGCGGGGATTGATGCAGTGGCGGGTGGTCATGCGGGTGCGATGGACGGAATCGCGGCCGATGGCGGAGTCAATGACGCCCTGGTCGTTTTTAACCGCGCCCTGGACCAGCGCGATGTAGGTTTTTTTGATGCGACGGCTGGAAAAGATTTCGCCCATCGCGGCGTGGGCGCGGTCGTTTTTGGCGACGACGATCAGACCGCTGGTTTCTTTGTCGAGACGGTGCACGATGCCGGGACGCATCTCGCCGCCGTTGGAAGAAAGTTTTTTGAAGCGGTAAAGCAGCGCATTGACCAGCGTGCCCAGGTTACGCGCCGCGTCGGTGGCGCCCGAGCCGGCGTGGACCATCATGCCAGCGGGTTTGTTGATGACGGCCAGATCGTCGTCTTCGTAGACCACGTCGAGAGGAATCGCTTCGGGGATGGCTTTGAGCGGGGCCAGATGCGGCTCGCTGGAGACAACGATCTGCTCGCCGCCGCGCAGCTTGAGCGAGGCCTTTTCCTGCTTGTCGTTGACCGCAACGCCGCCCTGGTCGATAAGCAGTTGCACGCGGGCGCGGCTGACGCCTTCCAGTTGCGAGGCGAGAAAGTGGTCAAGGCGCAGGCCTCGGGCTTCGGTGGAAACTTCAATGGCGATGGGAAGATTCATAGGCGGTTTTGGCTTTCGTCGGCTTGCGGGGCCGTGAGGGGCGGCGCGGAGTTGCGCTCGCGCAAAATCCAGGCTCCGGCAAGCAGCAGAAGAATGGCGGCGATCTGTGGACCGTCAAGCGCGCCCGAAAGCAGGCGGCCGCGTCCGGTCTGGTCGCGCCAGATCTCGGTGAGGTAAATGACGACGGCCGCGCCCACAAGGCCCAGTCCCGCGAGGTCGCCCGAGCGGCGGCGGGGCAGCCAGAGATAGAGTGCAATGGCCAAAGCAAGAAAGGCCAGCGCGGCATAGGCCTGCACGGGATGAAGAGCAACGCCAAGCGGCACGCCGCTCCAGATGGCGGCTTGTGGGCTGGAGTAAGTGACGGCCCAGGGCAGGCGAGGCGAGGCATCCACGCCCCAACTGGAGCCTGCCAGCAAGGCTCCTGCCTGCTCGAAGGCCAGGCCGAGGGCGATGGGCGAAGCCAGAGCGTCGGCCGTAGCGGCCAAAGACAGATGGGCAAGGCGCGCGTAGCAGAAGGCGCAGGCGAGACCGGCTAGAGCGCCGACGCCGGCCACCAGCGGATGGTGGATCATGGCCAGTCCCAGCAACCAGGCCGGATGCAGCCGGAGCGCGCTCCAGTTGGCGGCGACAAGCAGCAGCCGGGCGGCGGCCAAAGCGACAAAAAGGCTCAAGATGGAGAGATTCCACAACTTGGCGGGATCGGCCTGGGCCAGACGCGCGGTGCGCGGCAACAGCGTCAGAGCTGCCAATACGCCCAGCGCGGCGACGACGCCGTAGGAGGGAATGACGAGAACTCCGATGTGAAAGAGGATTGGGTGCACTAAAGAACAGGATACTGGATTTTGCCGGGGGCGGCAGGATAAGGGGGGAAAGCATCCAGCCGGAGCAGCGCAGTTCAAGGTAAAAAGAAGCCGGTCCACGGGGCCGTGAGTGATAGTGCTGGTGAACCCGTCCTAANNTTGTCGAGTTGAGCCCCTGTTCGATGAATGTAGGTTCAACCAGCTTAGACCACCCACCTGCTTTGCAGATCGGCTTCTACTGCGGATAGTACGGGGAGCGAAGCGGAATTGCAAGTTTTGCGCGGAATAAAAAGTGTGGAATAAAAAATATGGCATACGGACGGAAGCGCTGCCGGAAACGGATTGCCCGAAATGGCGCTGCGCGGCTTGGAGCGATGTAAAACCGTTTGCGAGAAATCGCCCCCACTCCATGGCGAAGATGAAAGCAACCGCAAAGCTCATCGGACAAAAAGGTGGCAGGGAGCGACTTTATGTTTTCTTGTTAATCTGCTCATTTAAAATACTGTTACGAATAACATCCAGGTCATTTACAAACCGTAACGAAAATCGGATCAACATGGCCATAAACCCCAAAGAAAACGGCTTTCGGCTCTTGCAGAGTTTTCCTTATCCCAGGAAAACGCACAAAATATTGTGCAAAGCGGCAGAAGGTTACGATATAACTATTTTTATTGCAGCGCTTTACGAGATAAACCAGATGTGCTCGTTAAGCCGAAGCCGATAAAGACATGCTCTGTTCACTAAGAATGAACGACTTACGCACAAAACTTAAGACAAATTTTACATTACGCACAAAAAAACGCCCTCGTCAGGGGCGCTCCTGTTCCCTGCTCCGTCGATCTACGACCCGGTCTTGCGCTCTTCTTCAAGTACGGAGTCGAGCAGCCCGCGCAGATTGGCCGTGCGCGCATGCCCCAGCCGCGGATCGGCCTCGGTAGCCAGCGACAGCTCATCAGCAAGATTCAAGGCCGCCAAAACGGCTACGCGCAGCGAGTCGGCCGTCGTGCTGTGCGCCGCTACGGCGCGCATCTTCGCGTCCACCCTCGCCGCCAGCTCGCGGATGTGCTCCGGCTCCTGGCCGGAGAGGTGGTAGGTCTGATCGTAGATCTCCACCGTCACGTACTCGCTGGGCGTGTTGCGTCGCGTTCCGGCCATCACAGCTCCAATGCGTCGAGTTCGTGCAGCAACCGCTCCACGCGCTCTTTTACCTGATCGCGCTCGGCGCGCAGCGACTTGACGTCGCTCTCCAACTGATCGACCACAGGAGTTTGCGCGCGCAGTTGCGCCTCGGCGCTGGTGGCCCGCTCCTCGGCCTCGGCCCGCGTCTGGCGCTCGTGCTTAACCAGCGTCACCGTCCGCCGTATGCGCTCTTCAAGAGCCGCAAACTCATCCGAGCTTACCGCCAGCGTTTCGGGCCCGGCTGCCGTTTGCGTGTTTTCTGTTGGTCCAGCCTGCGCCTCGGCCTGTTCTTCCACGGCCGCGCCCGGCTCTAAAAACGACTCCGGCATTGATGTACCTCCGGGAAAATTACTCCCATTTCCGTTCGAGTATAGCGCCGATTAAAGCGCGGCCAAGATCAAACTCGCAGCCGCGCCCCAGCCTTGCCAACAGCCGCCACCACGCGATCCTGGAAGCTCTTCAGCTCCTCCTCGCGCAGCGTACGGTCCTTGGCCTGGAAGGTTGTGCCCACCAGCAGCGCGTACTCGCCCTTGCCCAGCCGCTCGTCGTGGAAAACCTCGCGCACGCGCCAGTCAACCAGCTCGGCGATCCGCAGTTCGGCCAGCGCATGGTCAATCGCCTCCCACGAAACGCTCTCGCTCACCACCAGCGAAAAGTCCCGCTTCACCGGCTGGAAGCGCGAAATATCATGCGCGGCCGGCACACGCAGCGGCAGCTCGTAGAGCCGGTCAAGATAAATTTCGCCAACCAGCACCGCCTCTTTGATTTTGCGCGCCGTCATCTGCCGCGGATGCAGTTGCCCGAACCAGCCTACCGTTATACCGTCGGCCACCACGCGCGCCGCACGATAGGGATGCAGCCACTCCGGCGTGACGCACGCATCGGCGGCAAAGCTGTCGAAGTACACCGAGCGCATCTGGAAGCGATCGAGCACCTGCTCGACTACGCCCTTCACATCGTGGAAATCGATCGGCCGGTTGGCGTGCATCGCGCTTTCTGCCGGCAAACTGCCCGCCGCGCCAAAGGCCAGCGCCGGACGCTCATCCACCTTCTCGGCCGTACCGCTGAAGACCGTTCCCAGCTCGAAGAGCCGCACATCGGCCACATCGCGGTTCAGGTTGCCGGCCGTCATCGTCAACATCGACGGCACCAGCGAGGGCCGCAGCACGCCCGCCTCTTCGCTCAGCGGATTACCCAACGGAACCACCTGCCCCGGCTGCGGCGCGGTCAATGCCGCCTCAACCGCCGAACAGAAGGTGCTGCCGATCGCCTCATGGAAGCCCGCGGCCCGCAGCACGCCGCGCACCGCCGCTTCTTTTTCCGCCCACGGCAGCTCATGCACATTGCCGTTGAAGGCCGGCACGGTATTCACAAATCGATCGTAGCCGTAGACCCGAGCGATTTCTTCGATCAGGTCGATCTCGCGCTCCACATCGAGCCGCCAACTGGGCAGCGTCACCAGCCACGCGTCGTTATTTTTGCCGAGCGACGTCAACTCACAGCCCAGAGCCTTGAGCACCGTCTCGACCGTCGCGCCGGTAATGCCTTCGTCGATAGTCGTTGTGCCCAGAATGCGATGGACTTCGCTCAGATGCAACTCGACAGGCCGGCGCCGCGCCGTGCGCTCTTCAAGCGAGGCCACGCGCACATCTACCAAGTCGCCATCAATCCAGCCGCCGGCGGCCAGCAGAATCGCGCTCACCAGCGCCGAGCCCGTCGTCGCCGCATTAAAATCCGCGCCGCGCTCGTAGCGATGGCTGGCGTCGGTATGCAGCCCGTGCCGCCGCGCCGTACGCCGCACCGTCATCGGATCAAACCAGGCCGACTCGACCAGAACGTTCTTTGTCTGGGGAGTAATCATCGACTCCCAGCCGCCCATCACACCGGCCAAAGCCAGAGCCTTTTTATGGTCGGCGATGACCAGATCTTCGGGGTCAAGTTCGCGATCCACTCCGTCGAGAGTCTTCAGCCGCTCGCCCTTACGCGCCCGCCGCACTACGATTCCGCCCTCCACCTTATCCAGATCGAAGGCGTGCGTCGGCTGACCAATCGAAAGCCAGGCATAGTTACTGGCATCGACGGCATTGGAGATTTTTTTCTGCTCCAGCAGCGCAAAATAAGTCGCCACTTCCGCACCGGGGAACCAGTCGCGCGAATCGCAGATTTTGATCTCGCGCAGCACGCGCGCCGTGTAGCGGCCGCAAGCGTCCTCGGCCTCGATCTTCACGTCAACGGGCTTGGCCGTGGGCTTGACCGCGGGCAATTTGTAATCGACCGCCGGCAGAGGTAAGCCATAGATCGCCGCCGCCTCGCGCGC
>PMHC01000332.1:0-473 GCA_003156495.1 Acidobacteriaceae bacterium | reverse complement strand
CTAGCGGGGTTAGCGGAGCTAGTTAAAGACCGCTCGCCGCCGTCTGTATGCAACACAGCGATCAAGCCATTGAGCAACCTCGCCACCTCCGCGCTTTGTTCCATCAATTGCAGCACAGACTCCTGCCCGATGTATCCCAACTCCGCCGCTAGTTCAAATTGCGTACGTAACTCGTAAACCGATCCTCTTGCATTGCCCAAGAAATGCCTGAACTGCAAATCAGTAAGCCGGCCATGCCCTTCCGCGATATTGCTGGGAACAGAAATTGCCGCCCGCCGAATCTGCGCCAGTAAACCATAAGCTTCGCTCTTCGGGAGCCCTGCGGTTTGCGCGTATGCGCTTCGCGCCAGAGCCATCGCCTTTTGCCAAACAATCAGATCTCGATAGTCTTTAGGCCGCGCCACAGCTTTCCTCCGCGAGATAAGCTAGCTCCGCTCCTACGCGAACTGCTCCAGAAACCGCATATCTCCCGC
>PMHC01000314.1 GCA_003156495.1 Acidobacteriaceae bacterium | reverse complement strand
TACTCGCGCAGCACCGTCGCCAGTCGCTCCACGTCGCCTTGATGCGGAGCGGCAAGGACGATGCGCGCTTCAGATGCGATGAGTTTTTTCAGTTGCTCGGTCAGCGCGGGAATCGAGCCATGGAAGCGGAGCGTGGGGCGCGTGGGCAGCTCGATCTCGCCCAGGGTTGTGTCCGCCTCGAGCACATCCACCGCGCCCAGTTGATCGAGATCGAGGCCCATGTGCGCATCGAGTGCGGCTTTGAGCACCTCGGGGCGCAGGTAAATGTCTTCGGGGGCGATGAGCGAGCCGATGCCGGAGCGTTCGTGGCGCTGCTCGACCTTGTTCCACCAGCGGTCGATCTGGTTGCGTACCATGGCCGGCTCGTCGACAAAAAGCGCGCAACGCTTGGGTAACGTGAGCAGCGAGCGCTCCGCGCCGGCGACGGGCGAAAAGAGTTCCCAACCGGGAAAGACGCTTACGCCGCCAGACGAGGCTATTTCGGTGGCCATCTCTTCGTCTTCGGCTTCAATGCGTTGCTGGCTCAGCCGGCCGTTGACGGCGGCGAGCAACTGTTCAGTGACGGGCGTTTCAGTTAGCGGAAGAAGCTGCGCCGCGTCGATGCCGGAGAGCGAGCGCTGGCTTTCGGGGTCGAAGCGGCGGATGGTCTCGATTTCGTCGCCAAAGAATTCGATGCGTACGGGCCGGTCGGCTTCGGGCGAGTAAACGTCGAGAATGCCGCCGCGGCGGGTGAACTGGCCGGGCATTTCCACCAGATCCATCTGCGTGTAGCCGACGCTGGCCAGATGCGCGGTGAGGGTTTCCAGATCGACTTCTTCGCCGCGTTTGATGGCGACGGCCAGACCGGCGTAATAGGCGGGATCGAAAAGGCGCATGGCCGCCGATTCAACCGGAGCGATGAGAATGTCGACGGCGCCGGTTGCCAGCTTCCACAAGGCGGAGGCGCGCTGTTGCTGCACATCAGGATGCGGAGAAAGATTCTCAAAGTGCAGAACATCGTGCGCGGGAAAGCGCACGACGCGTTCGGGATCGACGGCGCCGGTCAGTCCGCATCCGGTTTTAATGAGTGGTTCGAGAGCTTCGGCGGCCTTGTTGTCGGCGGTGATGACGATGGCCGTCTGCTTGGCGGCGCGCGCCATCAGCGGCAAATAAAGAGCTCGCGCCGTGGCGGTGAGGCCAGATACACGTCTACGGCCCGCACCCAGACTCAAGTGTCTGCGTACGCCTTCAAATCCCGGGGCCTGCTCCAGCTCCGCGAATATCTCACGGACAAACGGGAGGATCATCTCTATGTAGTTTATCAGCGTAATTGGCGGGCGCATAAAAAGAGTGCGAGTGAGAAGCACTGCGCGGGCAGCCGATCTGGAGACCGGCGTTACTCACTCGCGGTCTGACTTTTCATCATGCGAGGGTCGGTTTCGTCGTCGGTTCTTATCGCGATTTCGTCGGAAGCAGCCTTGGGGGCAGGCGCCGCAACGCGGACGGGAGTTTGCTCGGATGCGGACGGCGCCGTTAACGCCTGCAAATTGTCCGGGCTCAAGATCTGGTGCTGCTTGGGGATCAGGTGGTAGCGGCCGCGTATGGCGTAATCGACGAAGAGGCCGCCGGTCAGGTAAGGATTCGCAATCGCCAAAGGAACGGCATAGAGCGTGGTCACAAATGACTCGTCGATGCCTTTATTGGAGTGGCTGCCGCGCCGGTAGCCGGGAATCTGCGGAATCTNNGTCATGCCGGCGTCGGGAAAGATGCTGCGATGGAAGGTGCGCGGGAAATAGCCGTTGAGCACGACGCGGGCAAAATCGGCGCAGTTTTCGTACAGCAGATTGAACTTCGAGCCGTTGGGGCCGGCATTGAGTCGCGCGATCAGTGCGTCGTCCTGCGCCGCCGAGGTGTTAAAGCGGAAGGCGTAGATGCGTCGCTCGTAAGCCGAGCCTAACAGTTGCGTCCAGCCTCCATGGATCAGGTTTCCGGCTTGCAGATTTGTTCCCAGCTCTTGGAGGTGTTTTTCGCGATAGCGGTTGCGCAGCCGCATCACCGTATCGTGGTCCACGCGCGCGGGAACGTCGGCGGAATTTTCGACGGAATAGAGNNGATTCCCTGGTAGCGGGCGATGACGGCGCCGGTTTCGCCGGGCTGGCAACGGCGCAGCTTTACCGGCGTTTCAGCGCAGATGCGCGAGAAGTAAATGGCGTTGTGGCCGGTGGGGTTTACCGCGCCGAAAAAGCCGTACGGCTCCTCCATAAGCAGCGCCGCCTGCGCGTGGAGAAACGAGCCCAAAAGAGATCCTAAAATGATGATAAATAATAGTTTAAATCTCGTTTTGAATCTCGAATAGATTGGTCCCCAGGTGGGCAAATAAACAATCCCTCCTCCTATCAGTATGCCTGAAATTTAATTTGACGGTAATAACTGCCCGTTTTCACTACATCTCTACTCCCCGCGCGAAGCGTGAAACAGAAGCTGAGGGAAGCTATGCGGCCGAAAGATCCAGCTACTTTTTTGAGGACACGGAATAGGGGAAAATGTTGCTCCGCATGGTCACCCGCGGAACGGGAGCGATTGCTGAATAGAGGCCGCTCTAATCCTTAACGGGAACCACGATCGAGGTTTCCTGCACTTCAATCAGGCCGGAGCTGGCGAGCTTTTCTAGTTCGGGCAGAATCGCCTCGACTTTTTCGCGGGTATCGATGAATTCGACCTTGATGGGAAGGTTGTCGGAGATTTCGACAATGTTCGCGGAGTGGAGGCGGTGTTTGACGCCGAAGCCGGCGGCTCCCTTGATTACGGTGGCTCCGGCGATGCCGCTGCGAAAGAGAAAATCGAGAAGGCTCGAGTAGACGGGAACGCCGTGATGCTTGGCGCCGTCGCTCAGGTAGAGTGTGACTTTCAGGGCCTTGCCCGTGGTCAGCATTTGTATCCTCCTCAACGGTGGCCGGCCACATGCGTCGTGGAACCGGAATCCTAAGCGACAACCGAGGATTGAAGCACCTTTTGCGGCGACTTGCAAGCCCGGAAGCGCACTAAACGATCTCGGCCAACATCGCGCCGCACCAGGTGGCTGTCAATCCTAGAACGAGGCTGCCTAGCGCATAGAGCGCCGCCAGAGACACGGCGCCGGAGCGCAGAATCGACAGCGTCTCCCATTCGTAGGTTGAAAAGGTGCTGTAGGCTCCGATGAATCCAATCGGAAGCAGAAAGCGCCAGGCCGGATTGAGACCGGCGATTCTGCCAAAGCTGGTCAACGTAAAGCCCAAAAGAAGGCAGGCCGTGATGTTGATGATGAGCGTGCCAAAGGGAAACCGGGTTCCCATACGACCGGAGATCGCGGAGCCGACCCAATAGCGGGCCACCGAACCCATGGCGCCGCCCAAGGCGATCAGTAGGTATTTCTGCACGGTTGCTAGTCTCCTTCCCGATACGTCAGCGCGCCGGCGGCATGTAAAGGATCGCCGCAAGCTCGTCTGCCAGGATGATCAGGGATCGCGCCGCGATACGACTCCGCAACAGGATACCCTGCCAGGAGTCATCATCTGTCCGGTTTGCGAGGTGGACAGCGGTTTACCGGCCTTTGTGAAATGCCGGGGGTGAACTCCTTCACCGCTGCATTCATTACATCGTGGAAGGCAAAGCCGCGTCAACGGCGGGGTCGCAGCCGATCCATGGAGATGGAGGGTGTTTTTATGGCGTCGGATGGCCGCTGCCATCTCTTTGCGCGACGATGGGTTTTTCGCGTAACGCCGGCGTAGCGCCAACGCTATCATCCACAACCCAAAAAACATACAGCCAGTATGCCAACACCGCCAAATCGACGATTGTTCCCATCATATCCAACCGGCGGAACCACGTGCCGGGAGCGATTCGCGCGTGCAGAATCGCGATAATGAATCCGGCAAAAGCGCTTATGCCCAATCCGGTTGCGAACCGCAATTCCTGCGGCGGCCAACGCAGCTTGCGCAGGCTGCTCCACCAGGCGAGAGCCAGAAAAGCGGCGAACTCGAGAACTTCGACCTCTTGCGTCTGAAGATAGTAAAAAGCAGCAAGCGGCGAATTTCCCCATGGAGTGGTTCGTCCTATCGAAAACAGCGCCAGCATAAAGGCCAGCGCAAACAGCGGGATCGCCACAAACCGCTGGCGACTGAGCCGCGTTTGGTTGTAACGCAATAGATTTTTTCCGATTTCGACCAGAATGCCGAGATAAAGCAGGGTGTCCAGCGCGTCGTCAATCAGATAGAAGAGCGGGTACCAGCCGGGGAAACGATGGAGAACCAGCAGGCCAGCCGAATCGCTAACGAACTCGAAGCAGATATAGAAAAAGAAAACCGGAAAGTGCCGGAAGATGCGCTTGCCGACCAGTACGGTCCCCAGAGCCACGTTCAACGCAATGGAGGCTATTGTCAACGCTTCATCAAACGCCATAGTCCACCTCCGCGACAGAGAAAATGGGGACATTCTGCTGCCCCATCCCTAGGCGAACGCCGGTTTTATCGTCCGTCAAAACTAGCGCGCCTTGCCCGGAGGAGTGTCTTCCATCGCGATTCGTGTGGAGTGCGCCGCGCCGGCCACGGCCAGCAGCAAACGCTGCATCTCGGGCGTGAATTTGCGCCGTTCGGGCTCCTTTTGCGCGAAGCTTACGGCCCAGTAGAGCAGGGAGGCGATGTAGCTGGCGATCACGAATTGATTCAAGTGACCATACTGCGCCCATGTCGACATGTGCGCGCGTAACATGGCTGCCGCCAGGTTCACGAAGGAAAAAAAGCCAAGTCCGGTCGCGATCTGCATCTCGCGGTTGCGCCACCCGACCGAAAAAAGCTGACAAGTGCTTACCAAAACTAGAAAGACCAGAATCTGAAGAATTGAAGAAGTCTGTTGCAGCCGCGCCAGAATGGCGTATTCGCCAGGCAGTTGCGCGGAGAAGGCCGCAAAGGGCCAGATTGCCGCGCCGACTAAAAGAATGATGCCGGCAACGAGAACCAATGCGCTTCGAGAAAGAGAAGCGCGAATGGGTCGAAGAACCGACCAAGCTAGTTCAACCAGGACGCAGAACATCAGCAAAGAATCCACGAATGTGCTTACCAGATATGTGGAGACGTAAGCCGGAGAAGAGTCCGAATACCAGTGGAGAACCGCGACAGTTCCAACACTCGCCAGAAGGCTCCAAATGCTATAGATGAAAAATGCCGAAAATGTTCTCCAGACACGGCGGTATATAAGAAAGCCAATGACTACAAGCTCAATCAGATTGCCTAAAAACCAGAGTGCAGTATCAGAGTTCACGACTCAGTCCCTTCTCACCCAAACGTGTGGAGAAGACACCAAGAGTCTAACAGCTGTTTCTTAGGAAACAAGCAAAAACAAGGGGCAGATGATCTTATTCATCTGCCCCTCCGTGGTCCGCGACGAGTACGCTAAATTTCTAGGAATGATCCTGCCGCAATTAGGCGATAGAGGGCGAGGGGCTCT
>PMHC01000298.1 GCA_003156495.1 Acidobacteriaceae bacterium | reverse complement strand
GGTGCCTGTTCCAGATGCAGAGCCCGGATAACAAATACGTGGATAATGCCGGCGAGACGCAATACTACGGCGCTCCGTTGACCTTCGATCACCCGATTAAGGCCGTCTTCTCTTCTGATGGCAGCACCGCCTACATTCTCAGTTGCGGNNGCGGCCCCGAGTGTGGAGGATCCACAGCGTCGTACACGGCGGTTCAGATTTCGCCGATGATCTTTCTCTCGAACCAATCCTCTGGCCTATTGCCGACGACAACAGCCCTTGCCAACGCCACGGTGAAGATACCCGGCGGTGCCAGCAACGCTTTGATTGATGGCACCACCATGTATGTGGTTGGCCAAGCCCCGCAAACCGTCAATAACGAGACGCTCTACGGCGGCAATCTGACGGTGGTCGATCTGAGCAAGAGCAAGATCTCCAATGCGGCGGTTTCGATCAGCGACGGCACGCCAGGAGCTACCAGCCGCATGATCGAAGCCGACGACGACACTTTGTGGATCGCCATGCAGGATTGCACCACTGGCGTACGCTATGCCACTAGCGCCACCGGAGGCTATGGCTGCCTGACCATGTACAACANNCGCCACCGGCATCGCCGCCGTCTCCGGGCTGCACAAAATTTATGCCGCCGTGGGCGGGCAGGTATATATTTACTCCACCAAGGACGGCTCCTCGCTCGACAACCAGTACGTGACTGTAACCGGCACGGCTTACGATGTGGCCTACATGGACGCAACGACCGACAGCGACAACACGGTTTATTGATTGCCATGTCATCGGCGGCTACTGATTTTCGCGCCGACATTCTGGCCATCGCCGCGCACCGCGANNTGAGCGCGCGCGGTTTGCACAAGGCGTCTATATCTAATCCAAGGAGCAGCGTGAGGTCGGCCTGATCGACGACCTCACGCTGCTTCCCGTGCAGTCCATGTAGAATGAAAAACCGAAATTGTTTTTCATAGGATATCGATGACTACGATCAGCCGCCGCTGTTTTCTCGCTACCGCCGCATTGTCGGCCACCGCTATGCGTCTTCACGCACAGAGCCCGAAAGAAATTTCCGCGACGCTCTCTATTCCCAGCGAGACCACCGGCCCACAGATGCCTACGAACTTTGTCGGCCTCTCCTATGAAGTGCAGCAGTTGACCGATCCGGATTTCTTTTCCGCGCACAATACCGGTCTGGTCCGCGCATTCAAGGCGCTCTCGCCCCGCGGCGTTCTGCGGCTGGGCGGCAACACCAGCGAGTTTGCCTGGTGGAAGCCTACGACCGGCTCGCAGGAACCCGAGCATCCCCACACGCGCGAGGTCGAGGGCGAGCCCAAAGCGCAGTATTATGCGGTTACACCCGAAGCCGTGCACAATCTGGCAGGTTTTCTTAAAGCGACCGGCTGGAGCTGCCTGTATGGCATCGGCATGGGCACCAACACCCCAGAGCGTGCCGCGCAGGAGGCCGAATTCGCAGCTAGAACACTGGGGGCGAACCTCGAATATTTTCAACTCGGCAACGAAGTCGATCTCTTCGACCGACATCTTCGCGACCCTAAGAGCTGGTCGGCCAAGAGCTATCTGACCGAATGGCTGGTGCTGGCCCGCGCCATTCAGAAGCGCGTGCCCACGGCGCGCTTCGGCCTTCCCGACGTGGCCTCAGACGTTTCATGGCTGCCGCAAATCGCCGATCTATGGGGCGCAATCGAGAATCCGCCGCGCATCACTACGCTTACCCATCACTACTATTTCAACGGTCCGGCGACCAATCCGGCAGTGAATATTCCCAGCCTGCTGGCACCGGTCACGATGGTCAAGGTGCAGAAGACGGCCGATCTGGCGAGGGCGGCAGCGACCAAAATTGGGGTTCGCGTGCGCATGACCGAGGGCAACACATGCTATCGCGGAGGCAAGCCGGGCGTCTCGGATGTTTTTGCCGCCGCACTGTGGGCCGCCGACTATGCGCTGTTGCTGGCCAGCAATAACTATTCCGGCGTGAATCTTCACGGCGGTTCGGGCGGGCCGGTGGCCAACTCGGTCGGCGGTTCCCTGCCCGGCGACGGTTTGCTCAAGGAACAAGGCGCTACGCCGGAAGAGATCGCGACACATCCGCATCCGTTTTACACGCCCATTGCCGCCTTCGACGATGAATACCGCATGCAGCCCGTGGCTTACGGACTGAAGTTCGCCGGCTTGTTCAGCGGCGCAACGTTGCTGCAGAGCGATCTGGCGGCAAAGCTGCAAGCGGCAGGACTGAACGCGACGGCCTATGCGGCCAAGCGAGCAACAACCGGACAAATCTCCGTCATTATTTTGAACAAGGACGCGGAAAAAGATCTGGCTCTGCGTCTGGACTTTGGCGCAGGCAAGATCGGGGCGGTCAGAACCGAAACGCTGTATGCGCAAGCGCTGGAAAGCCGGGACGCGCAGATCGGTTCGTCTCCGCGCCCCGGCCGACTGATAGATGGAAAGTTCACCGTGCTTGTTCCCCGCGCCTCGGGGCTGTATTTGACCGTCGGCTAAAGCATTTTTACCAATAGCGTATAGAACTCAGGATCGCCGAGTTGACGCGAACATCAGTGAGTGGCAACCTTCAACACGATTCTGCACTCTACAGAGTTGGTAAAAATCGGCCTACCGTCATGGACCGTCCGCTGCTATGCTAACGTTCAATCGTGAGTGAAGCAAAGAAACCCCTTGCGTCGCGCCGACGGCGGCGTCTGTTGCCGGGTCTGGCGATCAAGGATGGGCTGATCCGCCATCCCTTCGATTTAGAATTCGGCGTGCGGACCAGCGGCCTGGTGGCGGGGCGCAACCTGGCTCCAGGGCTGCGCAACGGCCGCTATATGACCGCATACTATGCCGTCGCGCCCTCGGTTTTTCAGGGGATTTTGGCGCGCTGGCGAAGTTGCCACGCGGTTGCGCCGCTGGATGCCTATACCTTCATCGATTTGGGCGCGGGCATGGGCCGCGCAATGCTGCTGGCCGCGAATTATCCTTTTCGCAAGGTGATCGGCGTCGAACTGCATCCAACGCTGGCGCGCATCGGGCGCAAAAATCTGGCGCTGTGGCGTGCCGCCGGTCGCGCGCTGGCTCCTACGCGCATGTACTGCCGCGACGCGGCGACGCTTTCGCTACCCAGCGGCCCGTGCGTAGCCTTCCTTTTCAACCCGTTTACGGCGCCGGTGCTGCGCCGGCTGCTGCGCGCCTGGAGCCAGACACTTTCTGAACAACGACACGGGCAGTTGGATATTCTTTATGTCAACAACGAGCGGGAACAGGTGCTGAAATGCCAGCCCGGTTTCGAGCGGCTCTTCGCCGGACGCATCAGGCGCTCGCATGAGGACGCCGAGGCTGATCGCAACATTCTCACCCATCAACCCGATGGAGAATATCTGGCCATGAATTGGGAAGACTGCTCGATTTATCGCTGGACAGGAAAAAGGATAACGGATTAAGAATCAATAGATATGTGGCCAGAAGATGCGATGCGGGGATCGAGTGGCGGCGGCAAGTAAGCGTTTTCCAGATTGTCAACCGCACCACTCTCGCTGTACGATGCGAGGTTATGAACAAGCCACTCTCTGTCGCTGCCTTTCTGGCTGTAAGCCTGTTGTCTTCGAGCCTGCTTGCCCAGGCGCCCTCGCTGGCCATTCAGGTGGATCACTCCACCGCCAAGGTCAGCCCTACTCTCTACGGCCTGATGACCGAAGAGATCAACTACTCCTACGATGGTGGAATCTACGGCGAGCTGGTGCGCGATCGCGTCATTGGCGGCGGCTGGGGATCGCTCTTCAACTGGCCCTCGGTGGCGCGCGGCGATTCGCAAGTAAGCGTTTCCGTCGATGAAGCGACCGGACCCAGCGCCGCGCTCAAGCGCAGCATCAAGGTCGATGTGAAAGCGGCCAGCAAAGCCTCGCCTGCCGGCATCCAAAACGACGGCTATTGGGGCATTGCCGTCAGGCCTCATAGCGTTTACACCGGCTCGTTCTATGCCAAAACCGATCAGGCCGGGCTTCCGGTCACGGTCAGCCTGCAAAATGACCAGACCGGCATCGTTGCCGCTTCGACCACCGTTACCGGACTCACCGGCGAGTGGAAGCAGTACAGCTATACGCTGAAAACCGGCGACGCGCCCGCCTCGGCCGGCAATCATCTGATTCTTACCGTCGCGCAACCGGCCACGGTCTGGATCAACTTGGTCTCGCTCTTTCCGCCGACTTACAATAACCGGCCCAATGGCAACCGCATCGACATGATGGATAAGCTGGCCGCCATGCAGCCCAAGTTCTTGCGCCTGCCCGGCGGCAACTATCTCGAGGGCAATCACATCTCGGATCGCTTCAACTGGAAGAAGACCATCGGTCCCTGGGTTGACCGCCCCACGCACCCGAGTCCTTGGAGCTATCGCTCCTCCGACGGCATGGGATTGCTGGAATATTTGGAGTGGTGCGAAGATCTGAAGATGGAGCCGGTGCTGGCTGTTTATGCCGGCTACTCGCTGTCTCAGGAGCATGTTGCGCCCGGCACGGCGCTTGAGCCCTACGTGCAAGATGCGCTCGATGAGATCGAATACGTCACCGGCGGTCCTGAAACCAAGTGGGGCGCCGAGCGCGTAAAGAACGGCCATCCCGCGCCCTTCGCGCTGCACTACGTCGAAGTCGGCAACGAAGATGAGTTCGACCGCTCCAACTCCTACGACGGCCGCTATACGCAGTTCTATAACGCCATCAAGCAACGCTACCCGCAACTGCAAATCATCGCCACCACGCACGTCAAAAGCGTCAAGCCCGATGTGCTCGACGAGCACTTTTACATGTCGACCGACGAGTCTTTCAAACAAGCGCATCACTACGACGCGACCGACCGCAAGGGACCGAAAATCTTTGTAGGCGAGTGGGCTACGCGCGAAGGCGATCCGACGCCGAACCTCAACGCCGCTCTGGCCGACGCCGCATGGCTCACGGGTTTGGAACGCAACAGCGACCTGATCATCATGGCCAGCTATGCGCCGTTATTCGTCAACGTCAATCCCGGCGGTGAACAGTGGGCCACTAACCTGATCGGCTATGACGCACTGAATAGCTACGGCTCGCCCAGCTACTGGATGCAGGTGATGTTCTCGAAATATCTGGGGACAGAAGTGATTGATGCCAAGCTGGTCAACACTCCGGCGCGCGTCTTTGCTTCAGTCACGCGTAACGAGCAAGCGCGCAAGCTCTTCGTCAAAGTGGTGAATGCTACGTCCGAGGAAACAGCGCTGAACATTGCGCTCAATGGCGCAGCCCGCGTGGAGCGCGAGGCCACGCTGATCACGCTGAGTGGCAAGACGCCCAACGTAACCAACAGCATCACGCATCCCGATGCGGTTGTGCCGGTNNGCAAGCTCTTCGTCAAAGTGGTTAACGGAGCTTCAACCGCGCAGCCGCTTTCAATCGAGCTTTCTGGTGTAAAGAAAGTCGCGCCACGCGCAACGCTCGTTACCCTGAGCGGCAAAACGCCGAATGCCACCAACACGATTGCGCAGCCCGACGCGGTAAAGCCGGTTACGCGCGCGGTAACCATCGCCGGACCGAAATTTACGCAAAACTTCGCGCCCTATTCGGTTAATGTGTTGGAGCTGAGCTACTAACAACCTGCCGAGCTTGTAGTGCCTGCATTCACGCGGGCACTACAAGCTCCAGTGCGCATGGTTGCCGCCTTCGCCGTTCTGATTCTTCTGCCGACGGCGCTTCGCGCCGCCGCGGCTTTGACGCCGCGGGCAAAATCACAAACTCGTTGGCCGGCTATCCCGATGCGGTGCGCGAAGTAACCGCGCAGCGGCGCGTGGCTCTAATCGATATGAATGCGATGAGCAAAAGGCTTTTTGAAGCGATGGGCTCCGAAGATTCGATGAATGCCTTTATGCACTCTAATAGCCACGGCGCATACGAACTGGCGCGCTGCGTCGTTCACGGTTTGCGGCAGAAAACAGGCAACGTAGTGCTATAATTCCCCCGAACAAAATCTTGAAAAAGATTCGGAAGGGCGATGGCCATGAGCAGGTCGTTCCGTGTTGTGTTGTCCTTTTTTCTTTGTCTGCCAGTTTTTGCATGGGGGCAGCAGAGCACCCAGCCTGCAAATTCGGCGCTCGCTCCCAATCCCGCACCCAAGCCGGAGGACG
>PMHC01000329.1 GCA_003156495.1 Acidobacteriaceae bacterium | reverse complement strand
GCCTCGCCTGCCACGCCGATCCGGCTCTGACCACCTCCGGCGCCAACGGCTCGACCGTCAGCCTCGCCGTCGATGCCAACAAGTTCAATCACTCCATCCACGGCTCCATCTTCTCGTGTGTTGACTGCCACAAAGACGTTAAAAGCCTCGCTCACGAAAAAACGCCGCAAAAAGTAAGTTGCGCCCAGTGCCACGCCGACGAGCAGCAGAACTACGCCCACGGCATGCACGCACGGCCCGGCCGCGGTAGCCAGAACCCCGCCGCTACCTGCCAGGATTGCCACGGCGACGTGCATCAGATCGTCGCCGCCTCCGATGCGGCCTCGCCCGTCGCCCGCTCCCGCATCCCGGCCACCTGCGGCCGCTGTCACGGGCAAAAGTTCCTTATGGAGTCGAACGGCGTGAGCGCGCAGCCCTTCCTCTCCTATCANNNCCTGCACCGATTGCCACGGCATACACTCCATCAAGTCGCACACTGACCCCAACTCCCCGGTCGCCGCCCAGAATCTTTCGCGCGACGTTTGCGCCCGCTGCCACCAGGGCGTTCGCCTATCGCAGGAATTTGGCGTCCCGGCCAATCGCGTCTCCAGCTACTTCGACAGCTACCATGGCCTGGCCGCCGAGGGTGGATCGGTCGTCGTCGCCAACTGCTCCAGTTGCCATGGCGNNCCTGCGGCAAGTGCCACCAGGGCGCGACGCAAAAGTTCACGCTCACCCCCGTCCACCTGCAGGCCGGCCCGCGCGCCCGCGACATAGATTCGATCGTCGTGCGCTGGGTGCGCATCATCTATACGGCGCTCATCGTGCTGGTCATCGGTGGAATGTTTCTCCATAACGCCATCATCTGGCGCGCCAAGGCCGTCGCCCGCCGCCGCCTGCAGAACCCCTTCATGACGCGCATGTCCGTCAACCAGCGCTGGCAGCATCTCGCCTTGCTTACCAGCTTCATCGTGCTCGTCATCACCGGCTTCGCTCTGCGCTATCCAGAAAGCTGGTTTGCGCACTATCTAGGAATGAGCGAACAGTTGCGCGGCATCGTCCACCGCGTCGCCGGCTGCGTGCTGATCGCCGCCGGCTTCTACCATCTCTTCTATCTGGCCATCGCTCGCGAGGGCCGCCGGCTGATCTGCGACCTGATGCCAACGCCCAAAGACGCGCTCGATCTCTTCGCCGCCATGCGCTATTACTTGGGGCTGGGTGGAGAAAAGCCACGCTTCGGCCGCTTCAACTACGCCGAAAAGGCCGAATATTGGGCATTGGTTTGGGGAACGGCGCTGATGGGGCTCACCGGCATCATGCTCTGGGCCAAGGTCTGGGTCGGCAACCTCTTCGCCCGTTGGCTGGTCGATGTGGCCACCGCCATCCACTTCTATGAGGCCGTTTTGGCCACTCTCGCCATCCTGGTCTGGCACTTCTACCAGATCTTCCTCGACCCCGACGTTTACCCGATGAACTGGGCCTGGTGGGACGGCAAAATGCCCGTCGAGCACTACCGCCACGAGCACCCGCTCGACGCCGCGTCGCTGGCCGAGCCGCCCACACCTGACAAGCCAGAAAAGCCCGAAAAGTAGCGCAAATTTCTTGCTACTATAGAGTGTTTTGTGGCAGGACTCTCGGCTTTAGAGTAAATCCCTTGTAAGTGTAGCGCGGCTTTGAAATGGCACGGCTCTAGAGCAAATCGCCTGTAAATATAGAGCGGCTTTGAAGGGCACGGCTTCAGCCGTGCCGTAAGCTCAATCAAATCAACGCGGCCTNNCCCCGAGGGACGTATTTCTCCCGCGGGCCCAAAATCCAGAGTTTTTCCGCAGCCTGTTTAGCCCCTGAGGGACGATTCTCCCCTCTATGCCATCAGGCAATCTGCTCTAGCCGTGCCGCAAACGACACCACCTTCGGCCTCCGCCATGGCGGACGGCTAAGATAACTCCTCCACGATCTGCACCGATAACTTCCGTGCGCTCCCACGCGAGCAATTATGACCAGCTATCGGCGATCCGATCATCCGATACTGGCCAATACAAGGTACTCAATCGGGCAAGGATACTTCCCACCAAAGAGGGTCTTATCTGCTCGTAGACAGTCAAAATGCGAATACCCGCCCATGGACCTAAACGAATCGGCAACCACCACCAAAGATAGACAGTTCATCTCCTGCACAGGAGCACAACATGATCTCAATCACGCACCGCATCGCAAGCGTAGTCCTGACCCTCATGATGCTGATCCCCTTCGCGTCCGCCGCCTTAGCCCAGCGCAATGACGACTTTTACCGCGGAGCACAGCGTAACCATCCCTACAACGACGACTATGATCGCCACCACTATCGCGACGATCGCCATCACGGAGGCATCGGTCCCGGCAAAGGCGCACTCATCGGCGGTGCCGGCGGTGCCGTTCTCGGCACCATCTTCGGCGGCGGAGCCAAAGGCGCACTCATCGGCGGTGCTGCCGGCGCTGGCGTGGGAGCCCTCGTTGGCAAGGCCCACCAGGACAACCGCGACCGCGATTACCGCGACCGCCCTTATTAGAGCGATCACACTCCTTTAAACAAGACATAGAAAAACCGTTCGAGAAAGGATCGGCACTATGAACTTACACACCAGTCTTAATGGATTCTTGATTGCAGCCGTCCTCTGCAGCCCCACCGCGCTCTTCGCCGGGACGCCTGTGCAGGACCAGAAAGCCAGCGTTATCGCGGGCGCGCAGACCAGTGAAATTCCCATTGACCAGATCGTAACTAAGACTGTCCACGATGCATGGGTCGCCAGTGGCCGCAATGAAGACAAGTTCTTTTCCATGGTCCAGCAATGCGCCGAGCTGAGTGCCAGGAATCGCGACATTGCCCTTCCCGACACCGCCGAAGCCGGCGAAAAGTTCGGTGCCTGGATCAAGAAGGAAGCCCGCAAAGATCCCGACCAGCTTCTCTACGTTGTCGTCGATCGTGCCGTCCGTTATGTCGGCAAGGCCCGCACAGCTGCGGCCGCCTCTGCATCCGCAAAGAACTAATCAGGCGCGGCGGACGGGTGCCCCCGGTCCCTCGCTGTTGGGGACCGGGGAGACACGAAAGCTCAGTTGAAGCGATATTACGCTCCATAGACGGGCGTGCCCCCCTTCACTATTTCTGCGCGGGCTTCTTCTCGGCGAGATCTTTCTGCCACTCTTCGCGTTCCTTCTGGTGCTGGCTCTGCTCATAGTGAATGCCCCGGACAAAGATGTGCATCACATCGTCCAGGCTCCGCCCCGGAGCCAGAGTGCAATTCTTGAAGACATCGGTGTCGGCGTTGGTCTCGATCTCCGGCGCGATACATGTCAAAACCGTGCCCTTCTCGTCATTCACCGTGAACAGGAGACTTGGGGCATGGGCGGCGGCAGCGCTTGTGCGCTTGAGAAACTGTGCCTGGGAGGCAAAATCTGGCGTCTTTGTGCCCAGCAAAGTTGGCGCCGGCGCTGAGGCCTTTGTCTGCGCGGCAGAGAAAGCGATGAATACGGCGAGCGGTAGGAGCGCTGCGTGTCTCTTCATAGGCCTCTGCAACTTTCCTGAAGAAGGATTCCCGTGGTAATGGGTCTATCGACTGATTGCGGCGAATCCTATACCCCAAAACCTTCTCCGGGCGGGAAGGCGGCTCCTGAGCCCTGGCCCCGCTGGCCCCGCTAGCCCCGCGAGCTCCGCTAACCCCGCTAGCTCCGCCCCTTTTGCATAGAATTACCCTCTTTTGGCGCACCATCGATATATCAACCAAGGAGCCATATATGTCACGTCCAGTTAAAACTCTCTCTAGACCCGGATATACCAAAAACCAAGCTGTTGCCCATTGCCTACAAGCCTGGCAGCGCACCTTCGATCTCGCCCTTGTCGCCCCGGACGATGACAGCCTCGCGCCACCGAACGATGACAGCACCTATTTTGCCCACGAGCAGGCCGCGGTCGCCTTTCGCGACGCCATGCCTCCGCTTGCAGGTCACACGAACATCAGCAACTTTATTGCCTGCGCCACCTACGCCATGCTCAAACACATTCTGCCCGCCGATGAGGCCAACCAACTGCTTGCCGCCGCCAAAATCGCTCTCGCCGCCATTCGCGTCAAACCTGCTTCGTTTTCAAAGAGATGAGCCATTCCCGCAAAAAATTTTTCTTGAAAAACCTGCCTCAAATCTGGTGCAAAATACCTCGCTGAAAATATCAGATTGAATTAAATCAATAACTTGACTGTTTACTCGGTTGCCAATAAGGCTGCCTGAACGCTCTTGAGTTTACTAGATAATCAACAGGACGATTGGCGGCCGATTCAATCCACCAAGCCAATTAAAATCATGGCCTTACAGCGGCCATTGCCGCCAACCTCGCCTGGGCGGCATTTCGCCCCTGCTGCATTTGATCTCGGTGAATGACTGAGGCGGAGCAGGCTACACCCGCCGCCTTTCAGCGGAGCGGCTCGCAACCTTTTCGCGCATAAAACAGCAAAACTGTAAATTACTGTTGCCTATTATGGTTCGCGTTTTTCAGGTTTTTTCTGGAAATCAGGGGATTTTCTTCGAATGGACCATGAATTTTCACTTGACAATTATGGTTCATTACACGAAAGTGTCATTAGTCCCGGTGCGAAAGCTGCACCGCGGAGAGCTTGCTCTGGCGCTCCGCCGACTGCGAATGGCGACTTCACTAGTATGCGTGGAAACGCGCGAAGTGGTGCGGTGTGAGTACTGCCGCTTGATGCAGTACCGAACCAATAATTCCCTTTGCAGAAGGTGTCATAAACCCCTCGACATCGAGGAGCCCGAAGCGCTGGTGCCGCAACTGGTAACCAGCCACCCGTCTGAAGACAACACTGAAGCCGGCTTGCAAGTGGCCGCGCAGGTGCGCGAGATGCGCCGTGCGCGCCACATGAGCCAGCGCCAGTTGGCGGGCAGGATGCAGGTACCGCGCACCTATATCTCCAAAATCGAAAACGGCAAGGCGATNNCCAACTGGTGCGCGATGCGCGCAGCCGTCGCGATGAAGAGGTGGTGGCGATTCTCGACGATCCGTTTTTGGCCGAGATCGCGCCGCTGATCTCCAGCTTGGATTCGCTGCACCGGTCGCTGTTTTTGGGCGCGGTGCGGGATCTGGCGGCGGGCCGGCGGATCGCGTAGGGCGACGCGCCTGAAGGGAGACGGCCGCGCGCCGAAAGGCGGAGGCGTGCGCCCTGGCATCTGGCGTAAGAGTGCAAAATTGCCCGGCCCCGGCGCTTATGCTAGGGTCGATGTGTAAGCGTGTTCTGGACCAGGCTAGGGCGCCGTTTGATCGCGGCCGGGAGGCTGGGTTCGGAAGGCTGTTCGCGCGAGGAATGGCCCTCAAGTTTGCTGCCGGGCGTGGAGGCCGCGAAAGCCCTTTCTAGAGGCTTGGCGGAAGCCTGGATCGAAGTCACAATATACCCCAGAGGCGTGCCGTTGTCTCTCACTTTCACCAAACGGATCGACGAACTGCCGCCGGATGAAGGCGCTGTCTATGCGACGCTGAAACCCGAGCGGCTGCCGCAGCATGTG
>PMHC01000239.1 GCA_003156495.1 Acidobacteriaceae bacterium | reverse complement strand
GAAAGATACTGGACACTACCATGCCTGTAGGTTTGAAGCCGGAACAAACCAATAAGTGTTTCTAGCGAAAAAGAGAAGGCGGAGCGCAAGCGCTCCGCCTTCGTTTAAGTATCTAATTTTCTATAAGTTTATAGTTATAAGATTAAAATTGTAATTTTAAGGAACATTGGTATTGGCGCGGGAAGTTCTGCTGCGTCGATCCAATCGTTCCGTACCCACTCCATGCTCCAGGTTGAGTCGGATCAACAACGCTGGCAACACGCTTTGGCGAGATGTTTGGCGAACCTGTACTCGCCGAGCCAAAAATTGGTGTATTGGTTGCGTTAAACGCCTCTGCCTTAAAGCGGAGGGCTAGATCCCGATGAAGCGGAATCGATTTTTGAAGACCAAGCTGAGTTTGCTGCGCCCAAGGCGTTTTAACTCTCGTTTGTGATGTGTCATGCGTATAAATATAGTATTCAGGTTCATTACCCCAGCATGAAGGCGATGAGTTATTCAAATAACTACTCCAACTCTTATGCGCCGGCTTTGGATTATATGTTCCGCATGAGTAGGTATAGCTGGATGGCAATGAGATAGCAAATCCCGATCTATTCTGGAAAATCCATTCAAGCTGCCAGTCGCTGACAAGTGCACTGGTGATTCTGTTGGTATTTGCCAGCAACCAGCTATTATGGCCAAAAGGCAAACCGTACATGCCGCTGAATGAGAGTTGCCATGCTGGAGCATTGTTGCCTGTATCCAAGTGATAGGAAGGCGTTGAATCCGTTTTCCACATAGCAGAATTATTCAGGTAACCAGTTGCGGACATTAGTTTTGCCCATGTGAATGAGGACAGGAAACTCAGGCCATTGCTTAAGCCTTTTCCATTGCTCATTCTCTTTTCAGCCTTGGCAATCATTGAATTGTAATTGCTGTAGCCATCCGCATGAGTATAGACATAAAAGTCGCCATCGAATTCCGGATATGGCACCATCAGATACTTTGCTTTAATCTGTGAATTGTTACCTAAGCTAACGTTACTGGACAAAACGTTGTAAAACGGGTTCGGAACTAGTTCATCCAAATAACTTGCATCCGCAAGCCCTTTTGCAACGTCGCTGTCACTTAAGCCGTTGAGTTCTTTTGACGTTCTCAAATTGGTCGTATGTTGGCCAACATATTCAAGATTGCCTAAAATATGGAACGGTAGTTCCGCTTCGAGTCCAAATGAATACTGTTGCGTACTAACCAGCTTACGATCACGCTGATCCATCGACACGGTATTACCAACAAAAGTCATACCGCCCTTGCTGCTACCGGGTACGGGGGTAAACCCATTGGGATATGGAACGCCGTTATTAAAATAATTAGTGGACGTTATTCCGCCATCCGAACTAGCATTGAAACTTGTGCTTTGGTTCCACGGCGATGCTCCGCCGAGTTCGATGCCAAAAGCGGTACTAATGCCCCAACCGCCGCGAAGAACTAACTTTGGATTAAGCTGATAGCTTGCGCCAAATTTCGGCTGCAAGCTTCCCCATGTATTTTCATAGGCGGTCAATGAATTCGATGCAAATTGTGCGGTTCCATACATCGGATTCGCCATCGTGGCGCCATTTGCCAAGATGTTATTTGTTGGATAAGTAATTTGGTTAGTAACCGGGTTTTTACAGGTCATGCACATCCCAGCCAGCAAATGATTGTTCCGCTCAACGGGAGAGGTTTCAGTATCCCACCTTAAGCCAAGGTTTAGTGCCAGTTTATTCGTTACCTTCCAGTTATCCTGTATGAACGCCCCGTAATATTTGTACGATTCATACGTGGATAGATCTTCTTGAACGCTGCCGCTATTCGGGTATCCCATTATTTCGTCTGCAATACCATCACCGGATTTATCGCCATTATTTGGATATTCTTCGGAAAATGTGCTGCCAAAGTTAAATTTTCCGTTTGCATTTCCGACGTTGCTTGAGATTGCATGGTACAACTGAAAATCAAAGCCATAATGTAAATTGTGGTGGCCGATGACATGCGTTATTGAAGGGCTTAACACGTATGTTTCAGTGATTGATGGATCAGCCTCATTGCCAATTACATTTGCCCAAATGTTATCCATTGTAAGCTCAGGGGCATAATTGTTAGACGTTGTCGGTATCGCCGGCATTGTTAAGCCAAAATACGACGAAGTTAAGGTTGCATCTCCCGCACTAACAGTGCCATCAGGATCGCGAGAGTAGGAGCGTGTATAGCCAACGCGCACATCCCCAACTAAAGTCGGACGGAATGTATGCGTCAAATCGAGAGCAATAGTTTGAGATGCACGATGGTTATCGATATCGCCCCTTGCACCAGCCCCAGGGATGCCGTTGCTGTTTCTGTATTCCCAGCCTGACCACCATGCCGCACTGCCAAAGAACTTGGTTTTATCGTTTATGTTGTAGTCAACTCGCAAGATAGGCTGCGTATATTTGTAGGTGTTTTTACCTTTAAATATATAGTTTTTCTGGTATCCGGACAGGAGACCTGTTGTTGGATATAAAGCAAGCAGTTTCTTGTAAAACGGTGAAACCATAGTGTGTGGAATTACATTTCCAGGAAATGGATCTCTTTTGTATTTCGCACAGCCATTTGCCCCTTGCTTAAAGCAAGAATAACTAGTTGGGTTGTAAAATCCAGAAATGCCTAAAGCTGTAGCATAACTATCAAGATTTACATCGCCGTTAGCGTCGGGATATGTATCTGGAGTTGGAACCGCTGTTTTAACCGTCGCAGGCATTATCTCGCGCCAGCCTTCAAGGCTAAAGAAATAGAATAATTTGTCTCTATGCGGGATGACGGGGCCACCGACGCTACCGCCATATTGATGCTCGTTGTGATAAGCCTTTGACGTTCCCACTTGCTTTAATTGATATGTATTTGAATCGAGAACGGAGTTACGCCAAAAGTCGAATAACGTCCCATGATATGAGCGAGTGCCACTTTTTAAAATCGTGCTAACCGTACCGCCGCTGTATCGGCCATATTGAGCATCGTAGGTGTTGCTCATGACCTTGAATTCCTCGACGGCGTCGATATTCGGCGCGATAAACCATGTTCCAGTGCCACTTCCGCTTTCACGGGAGATCGGCACGCCGTTTAACGAAAACTGGTTATAGGCGCCGCTCTGCCCGTTGACGGAATATGAGTTCGATTCATCCCAACCGCGTGTGCCTGAATACCCGCTTGAGCCAAATGAGGTTTGAGTAAATTGCACGCCAGGCGTCAATGAAAGCAGCATGTATTCCTGCCGCCCATTCAGCGGAAGCGCCTGAATCTTGTCGGGATCAACAATGGTTCCGCCGGAAGCATCTTCCGTGCTTAAGAGCGATGAAAGTTGCGAAGAGACGGTGACGGTTTCAGTATTGGCGTTACCGACTTGCAAAACGACGTTTAAATTAAATCGAGTGCTGATGTCGATAATGACGCTTGTGCGCTCTTCTGTCTTGAAGCCAGCGTGCGCAATTTTTACTGTATAGGTTGCGGGCTGCACAAACGGGACAAGAAATTGGCCGTTGCTTCCCGATACGGCTTTATATGTTTGCTGTGGCCCTGTCGCGGTCACGGTTGCGCCAGGCACGATCGCTCCCGTGGGATCTGTAACAGTACCGGAGATCGAACCACGGAACTCTTGTGCTTCGAGAAATACTATCGACGATATAAAGACAATACATAGAGTAAAGATGCAACGTGTGTATTTTTTGCATATTCCCAATAGGCGATTATGCAAACAGTGTGGACTAATTTGACTCGTCATTGATCCCTCCGTATAGACTCAAACGATTTCTCCAATTTGTTTTCTATCTGATGTTTTTAATCAAATCCCCGTTTTCGCTCATATGGAATCGTTACCACAGCAATCAAAAACGGTTTACCGCATTCGGCATCACAGTTTCGTTTCTCGCTCAAATGGCATCGTTACCATTTAAAACATGGGATCGTTACCATTCAATACAGAAACATCATATTGCGCACGTTGAAGGGCGTCAACCGTTTTTCTATTAAAAAATCGTAGGCGCAGTTCTCTATACGCCCGCAAAATCGCGCTACAGCGTATGCTGTGTGATAAAAAGGCACTTGCTCAGGAAGTGCTGCAAGTTTTTTCGGCGAAGCCGGAGACTTTGCGGTTGCTGGTAACTTAAAAGTGGCTCTTCACAACCGTTGAAAGCAAAAACAAGAACAAAAGCTAAAACCTCGCAGTGCGGGCATTACAGACAGCGCACAGGCAAATCGGGTGAAAGCGCACCGGCGCGGCCAAACCGGTGACCGGCCGCGCCGCATTCTTTAGCTTGAGCGCGAAATTCTGGCAGAGACAGGGGACGCAGAAGCAGGCGCTCAGTTTCCGCGCTTGATGGAGCGACGGCCGGCAGCCTTAGCAGCGCGCTTCGCGCCTGGATGAGGAATGCCGTCCAGATCCGCCTTGCCCTCGGCCAGACGCATGAGAAAATCCTGCGCGCAAAACTCCGGCGCGTCTTTCATGATTTTGCTGGCGCGCAGATAGCTGCCATCGGGCTGCTGCAAGCGGGCCTTAACGGTGTCGGCCAGGTAGGCGGCCAAAACCTCGTCGCGCAGCCGTGCGACGAGCACCTGATCGCGCACCGGGAAGACCACCTCGCAGCGCTCGAAGAGATTGCGCGGCATCCAATCGGCCGAACCGAGATAGATTTCGCCTTTGCCGCCGTTGGCGAAGTAAAAGATTCGCGAATGTTCGAGAAAGCGGCCGACAATCGAGCGCACGCGAATCCGCTCGGAAAGGCCTTTGACGCCGGGACGCAGAATCGAGAGCCCGCGCACGACGAGGTCGATTTCGACGCCGGCCCGTGAAGCCCGGTAGAGCGCCTGCACGATCGAGGGCTCGAGCAGCGAATTCATCTTGGCGACGATCCGCGCCGGCCGGCCGGCCTCGGCGTGCTCCTGCTCGCGACGAATCAACCGCTGAAAACTTTCGGCCATGGTCAGTGGGGCCACTAGCAGCGGCGAATAGTCGTCGATTTCGGCGTGCGCCGTCAAATAGTTGAAGACCATGTGCACGCGCTCGCCGATCTCCGGATCGCTGGTGAGCAAACTCAGGTCAGTGTAGAAGCGCGCCGTCACGGGGTTGTAATTGCCCGTGCCCAGGTGGCAGTAGCGGCGCGTGACGCCGTCCTCGTCATGGCGCACCAGCATGGCCAGCTTGCAGTGAGTTTTCAAGCCCACCACGCCGTGGAAGACCTGCACGCCGGCGTCTTCCATCGAGCGCGACCAGTGAATATTCGAGGCCTCGTCGAAGCGCGCCATCAACTCCACCACCACGGTGGCCTCTTTGCTGGCGCCGGCCTCGGTCAACGCCTGAAACATCGGCGAGTCGTGACTGGTGCGGTAAAGCGTCTGCTTCATCGTCATCACGGCCGGGTCTTGCGCGCCCTGCTGGACAAATGCGACCACCGGATCGTAGGAGTCGTAGGGATGATGCAGCAGAATGTCGCGATGGCGCAACTCATCGAAGATGCCCGTCGACTTGCGGCTCAGGATCAGCGGCTTGGGCGTAAAGTGCGGAAACTTCAGCTCCCGCCGCTCCACATCGTCGTACAAAAACATCAGCCGCGAAAGATTCACCGGACCGTCGCTGCTGTAAACCTGCCGATCATCGAGCTCGAAGTTCACACGCAGCCGCTCGACGATCTCCTGGTCGGCACCGGTCTCGATCTCCAGCCTGACGGCGTCGCCCTTGCGGCGATTGTGCAGCTCAACGCGAATCGTCTCAAGCAGCGAGCGGGCCTCTTCTTCCTCGAAGTAGAGGTTCGAATTGCGCGTGACGCGGAAGGAGGCCGAGGCCAACACCTGATAGCCGCGATACATGCCGGCCAAGTGCTGTTCGATCAGATCCTGCAGCAGCAGGTAATCGCGGCGCTCGGGCTCCGACGGCAGACGGACAAAGCGCGGCAGCGCGCGCGGCACCGTGACCACGCCCAGCACCTTGGGTCCGGAGCTGCGCCGCTTGGGCCGCAGCAACAACGCCAGACATAGAGCTTTGTTGAGCACGCGCGGAAACGGATGCGCCGGGTCGATCGAGATCGGCGTCAGCAGCGGATCGACCTCGCGCTGGAAGTAGCCGCGGGCGAACTCGCGCGCCTCCTCGCTTAATTCCTTCCAGGCCAGCAGCCGAATTCCCTGCTTGCGCAGCTCGGGCAGCAGGTGCTCATTCCAGCAGCGGTACTGCGCGGCCACAAAGCAATGAATTTCGGCGGTCAGCGTGGTCAGCGATTCGTCGGGACGCAGGCCGTCGAAGCCCGGCTCGCGCGAGCCGTCTTCAATGCGCTGCAACAGGCCGGCCTGGCGGATTTCGACGTACTCGTCGAGATTGGAGCCGGTGATGGCCAGGAACTTTACCCGCTCCAGCAACGGGTTCGAGGCGTCTTCGGCCTCTTCGAGCACACGTCGGTTGAACTGCATCCAGGAGTAGTCCCGACCGTTGAAGAGTTGAGGTTTGCGCGTGCTTCGTGCCATGGCTGGGCCTTGAAGGAAGTCTACCGCGTTGGCGCCGCTTCCGGCACGCCCATCCTGCCCGCAGAGGAGGATCGTCTGCAAAATTGATGGTTAAAAACGGCTACGCCGGCAAAACCGCAACGGTTATTTTTTGCGCATCAAATCTTCTTTGCGAGAGCAGCCAAAACGCCCAAAAGCCGACCAAAATAGGGTAAAACGCCCGATTTGAAGCGGTTTCAGAGACAAAAACGAGCAAATTTGGCCACTAAATTTTTGAGTTCCTTTGCTATTAAAAATGAGTTACGCACCAACAAACCGCTTTTGCAACTTTTTTTGCACGCGCACAGATGAAAGCCTGGCCACAGAGCCTTCTGGCACGGCTAAAGATAATGCCGTAAGCGGGAGAGGAGAAATGATCCGCAAAAAGGCAGTGATCGGCAGCCTGTAATAGTCGCAGATCCGTTCGAGAGCAAGTTCGCGCATCAAAATGAAGAGTAACCGCGTAACTTTTGACTTCCGCAGCTTGCCGCAAAGGAGGATGAAACGATTCGGCCGGTAGTCCGTAAATGTAGGCGAAAGCCGCCGATGCCGTTTTGCGATCTTCGAAGAAAAAGTTTGTCAGAAGGCAAAATCGATCGAGAGGAGGTTGTTCGCCGCTGCGACGGAGAGAAGTGCCGCCAACGCAGCGGCAATTCGGTACAATAGAAGGAAGAACCGCACCGACCCCAAATGCATCAAACTATGGTGTAGATATGGTGTAGACGATTTTCCCCGGAGCGATTGAGTTCGCTGTTCTCGAATAGGGTTCACATTGCCAAAGTATCGTAGTACAAGCACAACTCGTACCTGCGCGCTGGGCGTGACCGCGGGCCTTCTTTTTTGCGCGCCCGCGGGCATGGCCGCGCAGGCCGTGCCGGAGATGCCTACTGCCTCGGCCGCGGTGTCGCCCTTCCAGGGCAGCATTACGCAGGGCACAGCCTCGGCGCAAACTCTCGATCTGACGCTGGATAGCGCCATCCAGCGCGGATTGCAGGCTAACCTGGGCATTATTTTGAGCGGCACGCAGACGGCGGCGGCGCGCGGTGCGCGACTGAGCCAGTTGCAAGCGCTGCTGCCCGCGGTTGATTTCGCGGCCAAAGAAACGGTCATGCAGTCCGACCTGCCGGCCGAGGGCATACGCATCACAGGCTTTCCGACGATGCTCGGCCCTTACGGCTTTACCGACGTGCGTGCTTCGCTCGAATGGTCGCTGATCAACGTGGCCTCGCTGCGCAATTATCTGGCCGCGCGGCACAACTTCGCCGCCGCGCAGTTAACCGCCGAAGACGCGCGCGATCTGGTGATTCTGACCGTGGGCAACGCCTATTTGCTGGCGCTGGCCGACGAAACGCAGGTAGCCAGCGTTGAAGCACAGGTAGCCACGGCCAAAATTTCGCTCGACCAGGCCGTCGCCAACCACCAAGCCGGCACCGCGCCGCTGCTCGACGAGTTGCGCGCCCGCGTAGACTATCAAACGCTCGAACAGCAATTGATTTCCGCACAAAACGCTCTGGAAAAAGACAAACTGGCGCTGGCCCGCACGATTGGCCTGCCATTAGCGCAGAAATTTAATCTGGCCGACAAAGCCCCCTATGCACCCTTCGACGCGATAGAAGCCGACAAGCTGATCGCCGAAGCCAAGACCCACCGCAAGGACTTGGCCTCGCTGGTGGAGCAGACGGCAGCGGCGACCGAACGACGCAAAGCGGCGACAGCGGCGCGTTATCCGGTAGTCAACGTGAACGGCGACTACGGCGACATTGGAGCGACGCTGGGTCACTCGCACGGCACCGTCGATGCCGGAGCAGCGCTCACCGTACCGCTCTTCGACGAGTTCGCGCTGCGCGGCCAGGCACAGCAGGCGCAAGCGCGACTGGAGACGGAACGGGCGCAGTTAAGCGACCAGCAAGCGCAGGTGGAAGCCGACGTACGCGACGCGCTTTTGGACATCATCTCGGCACAGCAACAAGTCGAAGTCGCGCGGTCGAGCGTCGATCTGGCCCATGAGGACTTGAGCGAAGCGCAGCAGCGTTACGCCAACGGCGTCAGCGACAACCTGGCCGTCAGCCAGGCGCAGCAATCCGTGGCCCAGGCCGACAACCTGTACGTGGCCAGCCTTTACCGGCACA
>PMHC01000206.1 GCA_003156495.1 Acidobacteriaceae bacterium | reverse complement strand
GATCGAGCGCGTCAGCTAGATCTGTGACCGCTTAAATTTGTGTCATCGTGGATGCCCCAGCTTTCGATTTTGAAACCTGGGAGCTCGCCAAGGATCAAAATCATCTGCGAATAGATCCAGACAAATGCAGGCAGACCACAACCCGACGCGGCGCGTTTTCTTGAAAAGCGCGCTGCTGGTCGCCGGCCCACTAACGATAGGCGGCCCTGCACGAGCAGTAGCGGAGCGCTCCGCGACCGAACAGAGCACGGGCAAGAACGATCGCGCCGCATGGCTCAAAATCGTCGAGCGCGTTTCGCAACCCGTACTGGAAGCCATCAGCCACCAGCGTCTGCGAGCCACCATGCCGGCGGAAACAGCCCCAGGACGAGCCGAGACGGCAAACCAGTCAACTCACCTTGAAGCCGTGGGACGATTACTGTGCGGGCTGGCGCCCTGGCTGGAAGCCGCGCCGGGCGACGATGCCGCCGAAGAGGCGCTGCGCAACCGCTACCGCGAATGGGCTCGTTTGGCGATCCGCTACGGAACCGATCCGCAGTCACCCGACGCCCTCAACTTCGGAACCAATCAGCAATCGCTGGTGGACGCGGCGTTTTTAGCGCTGGCCGCGGTGCGTGCGCCCAACCAGCTATGGGCAAAGCTGGACGCAACAACCAAAAACAATCTGGTGCGGGCGCTGGCGGCAACGCGCAAAATTCAACCCTACTTCAGCAACTGGTTGCTCTTCAGCGCCATGGTCGAAGCCTTCTTCTGCAAGTTTGGGCAACCTTGGGATACGGTACGAATCGACTATGCGCTGCGCCAACATCAGCAATGGTACAAAGGCGACGGCATCTACGGCGACGGCCCCGAATTCCATCAGGACTACTACAACAGTTTCGTAATCCAGCCCATGCTGCTCAACCTTTTGGACGCGGTGCAAATCGCCACCGACCGCTGGGCCGCATTGCGCAAGCCGGTGGAAAATCGCGCGCGGCGTTACGCTGCCATTCAGGAACGATTCATCAGTCCCGAAGGAACCATTCCGCCAATCGGGCGCTCGCTCGCCTATCGCTTCGGCGCGTTGCATCTGCTGGCCGAGATGTCTCTGCGGCGCGATCTGCCCGAGGACGTACATCCCGCGCAAGTCAGAGCGGCCATGACGGCCGTGATGACGCGAATGATCGCGGCCGAAGGCACATTCGACCGCCAGGGTTGGCTGACCATCGGATTCGCCGGCCACCAGCCGGCCATCGGCGAAAACTACATTTCGACTGGCAGTTGCTACCTCTGCTCGGTGGCCTGGCTGCCGCTGGGGCTGGCTGCGACAGATCCCTTCTGGAACGCGCCGGCCGAGCCGTGGACCGCCAAGAAGCTCTGGAGTGGCGCGAACGTAAAAGCCGACCACGCAATTGATGCGTAGCCGAAGTTCTGCCTCTTCAAATGGAAAACTTCATCGCAGCTTTTTATTCCGCGGAAGTTTTTCCGCACAGCTTTAAAATTTCTTCGCCGTAACGGTCGGCCTTGGCCGGGCCGATGCCGTCGATGCCGAGCAGTTGCGCCGGATTGGCGGGCCGCGCCAGCGCCACTGCCTGCAGCGTGCGGTCGTGCAACACCATATAAGCCGGAACCCCGCGCTGCTTGGCCTCGGCGGCGCGCCAGTGCTTGAGCCGCTCGGCCAATGCCTCGGCGGCGGAATCGAGCGGCGGCAGCGGCGTTTCATTATTGGCGGATTTTCGCGCCGCGGCTTTCGGCTTTTTCTGCTTCCGCTGCGGCCTGCCGCCGGCGTCGAACGCATCGGCGATTCCGTCGGAAACAAGCAACGGCAACGGCGTCGCGGGCCGCACCTCCAGCCCCGCATCCGTCAAACTCACTTTGCGATAGCGCCGGACCTCGCCGTCTTTTTCAAACTCCGCTTCTTCGATTTCGATCAAGCCGGCGCGCACCATCGCATCAAGCAGCGCATCAAACTCGTCGCGATTCGACAACTCGAGCCGGCGCTGCAAGGTTCCAGCAGCCAGATAAGAAGTGGGGCGCAACTCGTCCACCATCGACTGAACCGTTGCGCGTTCGGCGGTTGTGACGCGGCGAAACTGGCGCAGCACCGCGCCAGCCGGATCGCAAATGTCGCAAATTCCGCAGGCGTGGCTCGCGTCGGCCACGTCACCGAAGTGCCGCACCAACTCGGCCATACGGCATTCGTTCGAACTCACAAAGCGCAGCACTTTTTCAAACTGCTCGGCGCGATACTGCGCCTGCGTCGTGTAGCCTTTCTTCCAGCCCGCCGCGCCGCGCGTGACGTTTCCGCCAAAGTCGACGCGCGCGCCGCCGTGAATTTCCAGCTTTTCGAGCGCCTTGTCGAACTCCTCGTCACCCAAATCCGAAGCCGAGCGCAACTCCTCGACCGGACGCGGCTCCTCGCCCAGCGCGGCGAAAACCTTGTTCAAATGCGCCACGGGCGGATAGTCGCGATTAAGGAAAAAATCGTGCGTGCGCTGGTCGGCATAGGAGTGCATCAGGTAGGTGCGGCTCAACGCGCCGTCGCGGCCGGCGCGGCCAATCTCCTGATAGTAGCCTTCGAGGGTGGCCGGCAATCCGGCGTGAATCACGGTGCGAATGTCGGCCTTGTCGATACCCATGCCGAAGGCGATCGTGGCCACCACCGCCTCAAGCTCGCCAGCTTGGAAGGCTCGCTGCACACGGTCGCGGGTTTCGGCGTCGAGTCCCGCATGATAGGCGGCGGCTGGAACAACATGCGAGAGCGCCTCGGCCAAACTCTCCGCCTGCTTTCTCGACGTAGCGTAAACAATCGCCGGCCGCCGCGCCGAATCGGCCAGCAAGCGGCAGATGACGCCGGCGCGCTCGGGGATGGAAAGCTCGACGACTTCGATGGCGAGATTCTTGCGGCGAAATCCGTGAATGAATTGGAGGGGCTTGACCATCCCCAATTGCTCGACGATGTCGGCCTGCACGGTGGGCGTGGCCGTCGCGGTCAACGCAACCACCGGCGCGGGCGCATCGGAGGCGCCGCGCAAGCCGGGCAGATACTGGCCCAACATGCGATAGTCGGGGCGAAAATCGTGGCCCCATTGCGAAATGCAATGCGCCTCGTCGATAGCGACCAGGGCGAGCTGGCGCTTGGCGAGCATCTCGGGAAAGCCGGGCACGCGCAGCCGCTCGGGCGCGATAAAAAGAAATTGCAAATCGCCGCGCAGATATCCGACGCAGGTCTCGCGGGCCGCGCCGCGTTCGAGACCTGAGTGAATGCGGCCCACGCGCAGACCGCGCGCGGTGAGTTTCGCCGCCTGATCTTCCATCAGCGAAATCAAGGGCGAGATCACCAGCGCCGTCCCCCCGCGCGCAATCGCGGGCAGTTGGTAGCAGAGCGACTTCCCCGCCCCGGTCGGCATCACCAGCAGCAGGTCGCGCCCGGCAATGGCCGCGCGGCAAACCGCCTCCTGATTGGCGCGGAAATCGGCAAAGCCAAAAACGGACTGCAAGAGCCCGTGCAACGCGTCCGTGTTGGAAGAAGCCGTCAAGAAGATTTAGGCATCAAATAATGAAGAAGAAAATTTTGTGTCTATTGTCCACTTTACAGGAGAGCGCGCCGCGAAAAATTCACGGCGTTTCTATAGAGTGAAGAAGAGCGGAGAATAAAACCCGCGCGCAACAGGAGAAAGTTTTTTGTCAGCAGACGACGCCGCAAACCCCGAGAACATGACGCAGCCGCCACGCACGGCCGGCATCTCTCATGCGTGGCGCGCGCTGCGGCATCGCAACTTTCGCCTCTACTTCGGCGGGCAGGGCATCTCGCTGATCGGCACCTGGATGACGCGCATCGCCACCTCGTGGCTGGTTTACCGGCTGACGAAATCGGCGCTGCTGCTGGGCACGGTCAGCTTCGCCGGCCAGATTCCCTCCTTTATTTTCGCGCCCTTCGCCGGCGTCTGGATCGACCGGCTCGACCGGCGCAAGGTTTTGGTGTGGACGCAAGCACTGGCGATGATTCAATCGCTGCTGATGGCCGTCCTCACGCTCGCCAACATCATCACCGTCCCGTGGATTTTGATTTTGAGCGTGGTGCAGGGGCTCGTCAACGCCTTCGACATGACGGCGCGGCAGGCCTTCATGGTACAGATGGTGGAGGACCGCGCCGACTTGAGCAACGGCATCGCCATCAACTCCTCGATGGTGAATACCGCACGGTTGATCGGCCCGTCGCTGGCCGGAATCTTGATCGCCGTCACCAGCGAGGGCTGGTGCTTTTTGATCGACGGCATCAGCTACATCGCGGTGATCGCATCGCTGCTGATGATGCGGCTAAACATTCCGCCGGTGCGGCGCCAGGCTACCTCGACCGTGCATGAGTTGAAACAGGGATGGAGCTATGTCTCGGGCTTTTTGCCCATTCGAACGATTTTGCTGCTCTTCGCCGTTACCAGCCTGATGGGAATGCCCTTCGTGGTACTGATGCCGGTTTTTGCCGCGCAGGTGCTGCACGGCGGCCCGCACACGCTGGGCTTTCTGATGGGCGCGATGGGCGTGGGCGCGCTGCTCGCCGCATTATCACTGGCCGCGCGCCGTACCGTTCGCGGTTTGATCCACACCATTCCCGTCGCCGGCCTGCTGTTCGGCGCAGGGCTAATCGGCTTCGGCCTCTCGCGCTGGTTCTGGCTCTCGATGCTGATGGTACTGATCGCCGGCATGGGCATGATTCGCGGCATGGCGTCGAGCAACACCGTGATTCAAACGCTGGTCAACGAAGAGATGCGCGGGCGAGTGATGAGCTACTACACGATGGCCTTCGTGGGCATGGCGCCCTTCGGTAGCCTGCTGGCCGGTTCGATGGCACACATCATCGGCGCGCCCTGGACGGTGGTTCTGAACGGTTCAGCGGTACTCGTAGGCGTGGCGTGGTTCTATACGCAACTGCCGGCGGTGCGGCGCGTGGTGCGGCCGATCTACGAGGAGATGGGAATCGTTCCGGTGGCGCAAAAAATGGCCGCCGAAGAAATCACGGCCGAAGAGATGAGGCCGTAAAAGCAGCTATTAGCTCTCAGCTTTCAGCCTTCAGCTCGATCATGTGGCGCGAGCGAAAGGCTAATCCGCACCAACGCTTCAACCGTGATAAAGAAACAAATTTACGCCAATAAAAACGGCGCGGACTGGAGCTCCAATCCGTGCCGTTTTTTAGCGAGTGAATTGCAGACGATTCGCTTTTACAGCGTTACGCCGCAGAGGTTCACCTGAATGCCCAGCTCGGCCAGCATGGCGGCCTTGGCGGCCAATGCCTTGTCGGCGTCCTGGTCAGTGGGTGCATAGGTAATGTTGACGTGGTTGGCGCGATGGCGGGCCATGAACTGATCCCGGCTGACGCCGGTGAAGACCGCATGGACGATCGGCCATTGCGTGTTGGTCTCGCGCCAGCGGCGTTCGTTTTCCGCCTCGGGAAGTTTGACCACCTGGCCACGGCCCAGATCGGCGTGCAATGCGTCGCCCTCGACGAAAATGCGGCTCCAAACAATCTCGCCGGGCTTGCCGACGCCCTTCAGCGTGCCACCGCCGAGCGGGAAGTACATCGGCGGCTGGCGATCACTGGAAGCACCCGCGTAGCCACCATCGAGGTGGCTGGCCGGCACCGCGCCGGAGATCTGCAGCAGCCAGACGAAAGCGTCGATACCCTCGCCCTTGTAGTATTCGCCCCAGCGCACGTCGTGCAGCGTCGTCGAAGGATCGTAGCCCAGAGCCGTCCAGCACTTGTTGGTGAGCAGCACATCGACGCCCGCGCCTTCGTCCACTTCATTGAAGTGCGGCAGCGGCCCGCCGGCATAAAGCTCGTTCTTCGTACCCTCGGCGTAGGCCGGAGGACGGTCGGCATTGTTCAGCAGCCCTTCGACCAGATCGGAGGCCGGGACCATATCCTTGAGGCCCTGCTGATATTGAATGCCGATGGCGTCGCAGCCGAAGCTATCGGCGATGCGCAGCGCGGCGATATACATCTTGCACTGCTCCAGCACCTGCGCCAGCGTCAGGTCGGTCGCCGGATTGGTGCCGAAATTAAACTTCATTCCCTTGGCAACCAGCCAGTCGTAAACGGCCTTGGCTTCGGCGTCGCCGATGGTGCGCATCTTGGCCACCAGCGCCGACTGGCTCAGCCGCTCCTTGAAGATGCCGGCGGAGTTCAACAGCTTGTCGTCGATGATGGCGTTATACA